>JAPYRR010000014.1 GCA_029936885.1 Fidelibacterota bacterium
TATATTCAGTCTGCTGATTCATCGGGGCGAATTGAAAATAGTCCACTGGCTGGTTGGCATGAATTTTTAGCCTTACCTCCGAATACCTGTTTGGAATGGGTTTTGGGGGACATGAACAATTCAGGTGAACTTGATGTTTTTGACATTCTTATTTTGGCAGATTATGTGAGTTCAGGAGAATTTCCCGGTGCGTGTCCACAGTCAGTTTCAGATGTAAACGAAGATGGTAATTTGAATATTATGGATGTGATCATTTTAGTGAATTTGATCATGAATCCATGATTTTTTCAGTCAATTGGCTGAACATGTATTTTTTCTTTAATTTCTGACTCGCCCTATCTCTTTAGTAAAGAGAAAACCATGTCAGAAAAAAAACCATTCATTTACGAACCCACAACTGCGATCACGGATTATATCATATTTCTTTTGGGGGTTTTCTTCGGATGGTCAACTCTTGCAATACAAGATTCACAATTTCATCAGCTTTGGGGAGCATCTTTTATCTCAATAGGTATAGGTGCATTTTTTGGTGGGACAAGTCACGGTTTTGGACCAAAAATGAAGGGAATTTATAGAAAGATCATTTGGCGATTCACCTTAATATTTATTGGTATTAGTGGACTTCTTATAGCCATGTCATCCTCTGTATTCTTTATGACAGAAAAAGGGGAAAATGCTCTATCTATAATAGCTGGTATTTTACTCATCACATATTATTTAAAAATTCGAAAACAAGATAGTTTTCGATCAGCCGTTACATTTTATATGCCACTCCTCGGGGTATCATTGGTTGGATTTCCGATGGCATTTTATTTTCAGGATATAACGGGTGCATTATCCATCACCATAGGATTAATCGTATGTATTGCCGGTTCATTGATACAAAAAATGAAAATATCTATTCATGAAAAGTTTAACCATAATGATCTTTTTCATGTGATCCAAATGTTGGGGATGTTTTTAATGTACCGAGGAGGACTTGAAATACCGCCGTTTTAAATATTTTATTAGGGTCAAACATAATTTTCATTTTCACTCATTCTTTTTTATCCCATATCCGTCGAAGACGGACAAGTCATCATCATAATCCTTATTCTATGTATTATTTCATTATAAATTCGCCAGCTATTTTTTAGGAGAAAATGTGAAAATTGATGTAAATAAAGTCAATGATTATACCCGGGAACTATCAATTGATGTTCCATGGGACGAATTGGAGTCCGATTTCAATTCAACCATAAAAAAATTCAGTAAAAAGATAAAAATGCCTGGATTTCGCGCAGGAAAAATCCCGAGAGATCGTTTAATGCAACAATTCCAATCCAGCATAGAAGCAGAATTTATGGAAGATAATTTCCAGAAATTTTATTTGAAAGGTGTCAAGCAGGAAGAATTAATTCCGGTAAACCAAGCTGAAATAAGCGATGTTCATTTTCATATGAATGAACATTTTTCATTTAAAGTATCCTTTGAAGTTGAACCGGAAGTGACCTTGCCAAAATTGAAAAAGAGATCTTTAAAAGTTCAAAGAACAAAATACATTCATGATGAGCACGATATTGAAGATGCGATCACACAACTCAGAAAAGGTCATGCTACTATTTCAACGATAGAAGACGGGGCACTTGAAGGGGATTATCTAATTTGCACTCTTCAAAAATTAGATGAATCCGGTTTACCTATCATTGGTAAAAAATATGAAAAACAATATCTCCGTGTCGGAAATGGATCTTTTACGGAAGACCAAAAAGATAAATTGATTGGACTAAAACCTGATGATTCAACTCGTTTAACATTGCCCGTAAATCAGGATGGTGAAAATGCAGAATACGAATTAACTGTCCAAAATATTGAAAGGGAAATCCTTCCAATGGTTGATGAAGAATTTTTGAAATTGATTAATCCAGAATTGGAATCTGTAGATGCTTTAACCGAAGATGTGAAAAAGAAAATTGAATCTAATTTTGAAGAACGATCTAAGAATGCATTTGAACGAGATCTTTCAGATGCATTGATAGAGTTAGCTAATCCGTCATTCGCACCATCCATGGTAGAAAATTATCTTACAAATATGGTTGAAGATGTGAAAAAACAAAATAATGGCGAACCTATGGATGAAAGTAAAGTTAGGGAACATTATAAACCTTTAGCAGAACGAAACTTGAAATGGTATTCTCTCAGAAAGCTTATTATTGAGTCTGCTGAGATCAGCTCATCCAAAGAAGATGTGGATGTCGAAATTAAGTCCTTGATCCATCGTACGCCACAATCAGAGAAGGAAATTCAAAACTTTTATAAGAAACCGAGCAATAGGCAACGCATTGAAGACGATCTGGTTGAAAAGAAAATCTTGGAATATCTTGAACAATTTGCTAAAGTTAAAGAGGTAGAAGTACAAACAAAGGACCTTCGCGGACAAGACCATGAACATTGATGAAAAGACCCTAAATCAACTGGTACCCATCGTAGTAGAACAGACAGGAAGATCGGAACGTGCCTTTGATATTTATTCCCGTCTCCTTAAAGAACGAATTGTTTTTTTAGGAACACCCATTGATGATTCTATTTCATCTTTGATTATTGCTCAGCTTCTTTTTCTAGAAGCTGAAGATTCAGACAAAGATATTTTTCTTTATATCAATTCTCCCGGCGGAATTATAACCTCCGGATTGGGAATCTACGATACCATGCAATATATCAAACCTGATGTATCCACGATCTGTCTTGGTCAGGCCGCAAGTATGGGTGCATTTTTATTAGCAGGGGGCGCAAAAGGGAAACGGACTGCACTGCCAAATTCAAGAATTATGATTCATCAGCCCATGGGAGGTGCGGAAGGTCAAGCAACTGATATAAAAATCCAGGCCGATGAAATTTTAAGGATGAAAAAACAATTAAATTCTATTCTTGCGAAGAATACGGGTCAAAGTTTGAAAACGATCGAAGATGATACGGATCGGGATAATTATTTGACAGCCAAAGAAGCCAAAAAATATGGATTGATCGACTCCATTTTGACCTCGCGTAAATGAGTAAGATTCGGCGAGGGAAAAGCCCTGAGATCAATCTCGAACCAGAAGTGAACCAACCCCAAAGCGGGTTTAAGGTTACGCTCCAAAAACCATCCAAAATAAAATCTAATCTTGATATTCATGTTGTTGGACAGGATGGTGCCAAAAAAGCCATCGCTGTGGCTGTTTATAATCATTATAAACGAATTATACATCAAGCTTATGGATCAGATGTAGAGATTGATAAAAGTAATATTTTGCTGGTTGGATCTACCGGGACTGGAAAAACATTAATTGCTCAAACATTGGCCAGGTTTCTTTCAGTTCCATTTGCAATCGCAGATGCCACTACATTAACCGAAGCAGGTTATGTAGGAGAAGATGTAGAAAATATTTTAGTTCGCTTGCTTCAAATTTCTAATTACAATATTTCCGCAGCAGAAAAAGGAATCATTTATATTGACGAAATTGATAAAATTGGTCGTAAAAGCGCCAGTGCATCCATCACGAGAGATGTAAGTGGAGAAGGGGTTCAACAGGCTCTTTTGAAAATATTAGAAGGTACCATTGCTAATGTGCCACCCAAAGGAGGACGAAAACATCCAGAACAAAGTTTAATCCCCATCGACACAACTAATATATTATTTATTTGTGGTGGATCTTTTTCAGGATTGGAAGAAATCATTTCAAGGCGAATAGGGAAAGGTGAATTAGGTTTTGGCTCCAAGATAAATAATCAAAACACAGATATAAATTCTATCTTTTCAGACGTAAGACAAGAAGATTTGATTGCCTATGGTATGATCCCGGAATTGGTGGGGAGACTCCCTGTAGTGAGTACATTGGATACATTAAATGAAGATGATTTGATGAAGGTATTGGTAGAACCAAAAAATTCATTAGTGAAACAGTACAAAAAACTCTTTATGCTGGAAGGGATTGAACTGGAATTCCGAGAAAGCGCATTGAAAGCCATTGTTCGATTTGCCTATGATAGAAAAGCTGGAGCTCGAGCTCTTCGATCCGTAATGGAAGAACACTTGTTGGATATCATGTATTACATCCCGGAAATGGAGGGAGTGGAACGGGTGATCATTACCAAGGATACTATTCTAAAAGGAAAAGATCCGCTTTACAACCAGAGCCGAAAACGAAAGTCGGCTTAAAGGGTTGGTTATTCGTAAGTAGTAACAGGTGGATTGGTTTTACTCTAATCACCAGTTCCATCTAACCGCTCACCACATTACTTTAAAAATGTGATCTTTTGGATCTCCAGATACTTGCCCGATCTCAATTCTACAAAATAAAGTCCTGATGGGATGTTGGCAGGTTTCCATTGGACCTGGTGATAGCCTGGATCCATGTTTTCATTGATCAAAGTTTCAACCAACCGACCCGTTAAATCAAATATTTTAAGGGTTACATTCCCAACCGTCTTTACACTAAAATGAATTTTTGTTGCAGGATTGAATGGATTTGGATAGACCTGGTTCAATGAAAATTCCAATGGCAGCGTTTTATTATTTTCGATGGAAAGAACATCATCAATTACAACGAATCCATTCCCATTCTGATAGGGTACATTGTTATTTCCCCAAAGATCCAACATGATAATAACATTCGTAGAAATGTCTATTACATCATTGAGCTGTGCATCTTCGCTTACTGCACAATTGATACGAAATAAATTATGAGATCCCGGTTCAATGGGAGTCTCCCAATCAGAAAATCCGACGGTTAATCCATTGCTATTAGGATTCCCTTCAACTGTCCAAGCAAACTCCGGATAAATGGACTCTAACATGGGTGACCAAGCACCATTTTCGTTCCAATCCGTAAAAGGTTCACCTTCATCATAGACCCCATTATTATTCAAATCTTCGAAGGGTTCGTCACTTGGTGATAGGTGAGAAGGAACATGAATGAGTTGGATGACAGATAATGGAATTGGCACATAATTAAAAATTGATACAACATACGAACCGCCTCCACCCATTGTACCTGATCCAGTTTGAATAAATAATAATTGATCAAGTGATTCAATTGTATAATTAGCTTCATCCGTCATGGTAATACCCACTTCTTGATTCTCGGTTGTAAATCCTATACACCCATCAAATGAAACATTGACGTCAACATTAACCCCGGTATTATTAAACAAGGTAAGATTTAAAATCGCTCCGGTGCCTGAAACAATAGTAGGGTTAACAAGTGTGATAAAATTGTCTTCAATGATAACGGAATCAACTGTAGTTCGTTCTGTGGGTTGGACGTCAACAATATCAACGATATAGGGAGAAAAGTCTAATTCAAATTCAAATTCACCCAAGGCCATTTCATTATCCAATCCAATTGAAATTGAACCCGTGTTATTGGCATAGCCCGATCCATCAGAAATAGAGGCAGTTGCAAGGATGATCTCATTATACTCCACATCAAAAGTCATCGTTTCACCCGGATCCGAAATATTATCAATTCGAGTCATAGATGGAACGCCATAAAGACTATGTGTGTTTGGTATGGTTGCATGGCTGAATTCCCGGTTATCTGTAACTCCTGGGAAAACGTCTCCACCATTACTAGGACCACCATTTTCTAACGCAAACAGGCCATCTGCCTGCTCCAGTCCGATTCCATAATAAGGTTCATTATTATTGGGACCCCACCCTTGGGCTATATTATCGTTAATGTGCCAGATCGCCAAACCGGGCGTAGGCATTAAGGTATCGGAACCAACTTTTTGGCGGTTTTCGATCAACCAATATTCTTCCGGAATTTGCGGATGGTTAACGCGAATTATATCATTATTGGAATAAGATTGTTGAATGGAAACATTATTAAGATCGTCTTCAAGTTCAACAATATCTACCCATCCTAATTCATTTTTACACCAGCCTACCATTGTGGATGGATACCAGGGTGAATTTCCACTGGTTCCCCATGAGCCACTGCCCATCAATGCCAGTTTACCGGCGCCCGTAGATGAATAATCTGTATCATAAAGATCTGGGAGACCTAAAGCATGTCCAAATTCATGGGCTAATACTCCAATGGCTACAATTTGGCCACTTTGTATTTCTGGATTCATCGTATAACTGCTAATGATGACACCGTCATATTGAACAGCTAAATTGCCAAGACTCCATTTATGAGACCAAATATTTGATTGGTTTCCCTGTTCAGCCCCTTCACCCTGATGCAAAAGATTGAGTGCATCCACATATCCGTCACCATCATTATCATATATTGACCAGTCAAAACCTGAAGCTTCCAAAGAATCCACCATGGCTCTTACCAGGGCTCTTACATGATTATATCCATTTGGATCGCTATAGGCATAATAATCATGTTCATGGGGTGCCGTAATCCAATTGGTTACATCAGATACGGGTAGAAATTGACTATAGGATATTTCCTGATAAAAATCTCTGAAACTCCCGGTATTCTCGTAATTCAAGTGTGTATATCCTTGTTGATTCATTATCATATCAAAATCGATGGAATCATAGATTGCAGGTGCATCCGGAAATTCAACGAGAATCAATGGAACATAAAATGTATCTGCCCTAACTGCATGGATATTGGGAATAGGAGAATGATCCGGTAAAACTCTCGCATCAGGGCGGATCCCTTTTTGAATATTAGAAATAGTCCCATTGGGCTCAGGATCAATACCGACTTTCAAATTTGAAGGAATGAGTTGAAAACCATCATTTCCCGAGGCGTAAACCCACCAGTTTTCTGAATTTTTTACGATGGTCCATCCATTAAATTCATGCCAACCTTGAAGATGGTTTCCACGGTTCAATATTTCAAATTCATAACCGTTGGGTTGTAGTGCTTTAAATGGAGTTGGACTGGCAATGTCAGCAACTCCAAAAGAAATGAAAAAATTGAGTAAGAAAATTATATGTTTCGTTCTATTCATAATGGTTAGTTTAGGGTTCATAAAAAAATAACGAATTATCGGTATTGTGTACTTAAATTAATTCCTTCATATTTGTACAAAGTCCAACACTAAATCTATGAAATACAAAATTCTTTTTTTACTACTGATTGGGATATCTTTACATTTTCCTGGGTGCGAAAAACCTCCGGAAGACTCAGCGGTGGAAACGATTGAATTTGAAAATACGTTGGGCACATCCTTATCTGGTGATCAAGGATCCATTGATGACTATTTTTATAACTTCGGTGAATCTCCGGATATTCAAGCAGAATTCTTTCGATATAATCCCAATTTGATGAAAAATTATGACTCCTATAGTGCCTACTATGGTCTATTTGGAGAAGATCCACCCACCATGGATTATAGAACTTTCCCCCAACACTTGGTTGCCATGACACCTGCAGATGAAGCTGAGTTTACCGAAAGACATTATATTGATTCCTTATCTGTGCAGGATTCTATCGTCTTCGATTCTGTAGAAATCAACTCTTCGAAATTCAAAAACCTTGAAGCATTAGAATGGAATTTGGAAGCTGAACCCTCACTCCAGAGATATAAACTGGTTAATTCAGACTGGGTTTCTGCAGATACCCTTCTTTTTTTTTCCGATACATTTAATGTAAATGCATATTGGGCTGTCATTGATACACCCTTTATTGATGAAGGTCTCATGTTTGTGGATTCATCAGAATGGAATGATACAAATTATGTCTTTTTAGCAGATGATCGGATTCGGTTTCTAACCACTTTTGAATTCACAAAGAAACAATTAAGCTCAGATTCGCTTGTTTTTAGAATCAATACAGATTGTAATGATAATGGTCAATGGGATGGTGCAGAATCGCCCATCGAAGATTATAATGGTGACGGTGTATATGAATTATTATATGAATATGATGACCAAAATAATAATGGTGTCTATGATGCTGGCGATGCTATCATTCAAGATTATAACGGAGATGGCACTATTTCTGTCGCATATGAATTTGTCGATGCAGGTAATAATGTATGGGATCCAGAGGAACCTTATTATGATGCGGATGATAATGGCCAATATGATTTGAATGATCCGTATCAAGATCGGAATTGTAATGAAAAATGGGATGGGGCAGAAGAGTATGCAGACGCTGATGGAAGCGGGTCCTACACAGAGGGTGAAGAATTTACAGATAGAGGGAATGATATTTTTGACAGTGATGAAGAATTCACATTGAATTATGTGAGTGGAGATACGATCAAAAGTCTATATATAATTGGTGAAAAACCAGATAACCTGATTGTTGATTGGATTGATTCTGATAATCCGGAAGTCATGCTTGAAGTTGGATTAGGGGATGATATCACAGACCGGTGGGGTACCGCTTATACTGATTTAATTGAAGAAGTTGACTTTACAGACCTAAAACAACAATATGTAGATGATATCGATTCTTTGGTTACTTTGTATACTCGGGAAAAAGTAGGACATATTTCAGGATCAAATCTTTCTCCTGATGATTATCATATCACAAAATCAGAATGGACACGCACGAGTGGTGGTGAAATAGAAAGATTTTATAATTATCATATTTTTCACGAGCCAAAACATTTAAATCAAGTTGTATATCCAGCCTATTTTCTTCCGGTTGGGTTTTATTTCAATCCAAATGATATCCAGGATGGTTTTTGGCATAAATCACAATTAGAAAGTGAAGTTCTATATTTTACGTCTGATGGATTACTTAGAGATGGAGAGCGGGTCGATACAGCTTATTATGATACAACAGCCATTGCTGTTTATTTTATTGAAAAATCTTTTACCGTTGAATCATCCTCAGTTACTGTTCCGGCTGGATATAGATCAAGTGATAGTGAATCAGCCGTAGATACAACTTTTGCAGATTGTTTTAAAGTCACCAATAAAACAACCATGACTATGGTGGGAAGTGGTGTTGATTATGGACAAAAAACTGAATCTTGGCTCGCTAAGGGTTCAGGGCTTGTTAAAAGCGAAATTCATATTAGATGGACAGAGCATCCCTATGACCCGGATAATACATCGAATGGTCCACCCGATGAAAATAATGAAGCTTGGGTCGGGCTAAATCGTATTGAATTAAAATCTCTTGAAATGACCGATAATGGGAATGTTTTTAGGATATTAACACAACCCGTTCAAATAATTGAACTAAAAGATATTGGGAATAATGCAGAATTTAATTTTGATCCATTTCGTGTTAGTACCCAAACAGGTATTCAAACCATTGACCTTCGGGAGATGAGTGAATGATTAAACTGAAAAAGTTATATGTCCTATTATTAATTGCTTCATTTTTGATGGCTGGTACCGATGGTACAATCCGTGGAAAAGTGACTGATATTGATGGAGCACCTCTTCCGGGAGCCAATATTGTTATACCTTCATTGGGTCTGGGTGCGGCAGCAGATATGCACGGAAATTATTTTATTTTAAACGTTCCGGTTGGTGAATATGATGTGGTAATCCAGATGATGGGATACCAGAAACAAACGATAAAGGGAGTTCATGTCATCATGGACCAAACAGTCTGGTTGAATTTTAAATTGCCGGAAGCTGTTGTGGAAGGTGATGAAGTTGAAGTCATAGGTCAACGACCTTTAGTCGAAAAGGGTAGCACCTCTAAAAAAGTGACAGTGAGTCAAGAAGCAATCCAATCTCTTCCCATTCGGGACCTTTCAGAATTATACACGCTTCAATCGGGTGTGGTAAAAGTTGTAAGTCGGAATAAATCTGTACCCGATCATGAAGAACGTGGCTTGGAAGAAATCCATGTAAAAGGTGGACGTTCTGGACAAGTGGCTTACATGATGGATGGGATGTACCTTCGAAATCCTATTTTTGGATCGATTGGTTCAGGAACAAGATTAAACCTTTTCGCTGTTAGAGAGTTTGACTGGCAACCCGGAGGTTTTAATGCAGAATATGGCGATGCCCAATCTGCTGTTTCAAACTGGCATACCAATTCCGGCGGAAAAGAGTTTAAATATAGTTTCAAATTTGAAACCAGTCAGGTAGGGGCTGCAATCAATTATGCCCTTGGAAAAACGAAGCCCAATGAAAATTTTGATATGATCAGAGGATATAATGATATCAATGTTGGGTTTGGAGGTCCAATATTAGGCATTCCAAAATTAACTTTTTGGATCTCAGGTCAATATACCACCAAAGAAAATTTCAGTGTTTACGAATTTGATGATAAAGTATATCAGGGTCGAAAAGTATTTTTAAAGTCTGATGCAAATCCCGATACTTTGGCGATGAATAAGAAAAATCTCGTATATCCTTGGGATGATGAAGCAGGATTCCGTGGATTTGGATTCGGAAATACCTGGGATGTTTTTTCGAAACTTACCTTTAAGCTAACAAATCGTCTTCGATTCCATTATGCCTATTGGCAAGTTGGAAATCACCGCCAATCTTTTTCGACTCGATATCTATATTGGGACGAAGGGCGCAATGAATTATTTCGTGAAACAAAAAGACATAACTTTGAAATAAATCATTCCCTGACTCAAAGAACTTTTTACACCGTTCGCGCTTCCCGATTTATTCAGGATCAGTTTCAAGGTGTTCGCTGGCGTGATAATGATAAAGATGGATATCCAAACTGGTTTGAATGGAGACATCCAGCAGGGTATAAGCAAATTTCAGATCCTGGAAATGAATTCGTTGTTCCCTATACTGTAGGAGAAGACGGAGATACGATTCGTTACACGAATGTGGATGAACGAAGTGGATGGTATCATGGTGCCGACCCAGGTCTTTACAGTTGGGAATTAGCTGAAGATTTTAATGATATGAATGGAAATGGGATTTGGGATCCCGGTGAAAATTTTTCAGATACAGATGGCAATGGTATTTGGAGTGGACCTGAATTAGTAAAACAGTTAGAAAGACGAGATGGGGATTATTGGCTTGAACCAGAAATGTATGAGGATTATGAACCATTTTTGGATTATGAAAGTATTCTGCTTACTTGGCAAAATGTTCCGGGGTATAACGATATTCCATTTAATAACGCAGGAATGTTTGGGCTGGAGAACCCATATTATTACATGCCGAATTATAGAGAGGGTGGTGTGGCATGGGACGAAGGCCGAGCATTTGGTGGACATGACAATTTTTATGCGGATTCCCGTGCGACTACAGATGAAATTCGAATTGATCTTACTTCTCAAATCACAGACAAATGGAAATTGAGAACTGGTGTTGATTATAAATATCATAAACTCAATTTTTATGAAGTCAAATACCCATGGCGTGGTGCTGGTGCATTTGTACAAACATTTGCTGAATATTGGCAGGATACAGGACCTGATGGAATGGTTTTGGGAGATAGTGGATTTGTTGCGTCAGACCCGGGTGAAGGCAATGGTCGATGGGACGAAGGAGAGATTTTTACGGATGCGAATGGAAACGGAAATTGGGATGAATACCGTGAGCCTGAAGAATTTTCTGCATATGTCCAAAATGTTTTTGAAGTTCCGTGGATGGTTATTAATTACGGTATCCGGATCGACATGGTAAATTATAATTCACAGATCTGGGGTGTTCCACCTCCACTTCAGGATTCTCTTGGGACAGTATATAGCCCGGGTCATCCATACTTTTATTCTGATATGAATAACAATAATCAGTGGGATGAAAATGAACAATTTTCAGATATTGCCGGTTTAGCCCGACAAATGGTTTTCCTTGAAGATTCGGACTGGTTCTATAAGATTAGCCCTCGGATCGGACTTAGTCATGTTATTACAGATAAATCAACTTTTACCTTTAATTATGGCTTGTATTATCAAACGCCTATTTACCAAAATGTTTATTTAAATACAAATAGATTGGAAGACCCGGAAGAACTTTTTGAAGAAGGGGAAGGCACTGTAGGAAATGCCACAATGGGAGCTGAAAGAACTCAATCCTACTCTGTGGCCTTTAATGTCCAGGTTGGACAAAAATGGGCTTATTCTATTGGTGCCTGGGTGAAGGACATGGATCAAATGACTCGTTATACGCACGAAAGGTCTGGTGTATACTCATATCAGATTGCCAGGAACGGGGATTATGGCTCATCAAAAGGAATTGATTTTACTTTAGAATGGAGATCTCCCCGTGTTGGCTCTCAACTTCAATACACTTATTCAATTGCAAAAGCCAATAGCGAATATGCATGGGCAAGCATAAGTGGACAGTATGTTGATGCGCCAAGTCAGGAAAGATTGGCGTATTACGATCGACCCCATGATTTGACTTATTACATGTACACGATGCTACCGTATGGAATTAATGCAGGAATGACAGCCTTTTATATGAGTGGATATCCATACACACCTGTCATTTTTCGTGGGAAAGACCCTGCGCCAGATTCACGGAATCCAAACTCTAAACGTGGGCCATCGTATCGAAATGTAAATCTGACATTTTCAAAATATTTTCAAACCATGGGCCATAGGTTTTCATTGGGATTAAATATTTTCAATATTTTTGATATCCGGAATGCTATAGACATTTATGAAATGACGGGGAAGCCAGACGATCCTGGAACCTATTATACAAATTATGTAGGTTTACCTGGAACAGATCCAAATGGTGCAGGTGTCTTCGCAAATAAATCCAGTGCTTATTATGACAGGCCTTGGAATTCTTCATCTCCACGGGAGATCAACTTTTTTATCCGAATCGATTTTAACTAGACATGATGAAATCTACTTATTTATATCTTCTCATTTTCACTAGCATTTTATTTGCTGTTGACCCCTCAATTAAGAATATTGATTCTAATGTACCTGATCGATATAGAAAAACCAATACTGCAAAGATTGGTGATTATCCCTTTCCAACAAACCCAATGAGTGATAGAGCAAAAGGCTTTATTGATCAAGGTCGAGTGAAAACAGCTATCGCAAATTATGGTAGTTTTATTAATTGGGATTTTCATCCGTCAGGAATTTGGGGTGATTATTCTTATTTACCGGCTGTGTCTTTTATTGCAGGTGTTCCCGGAAATAAGAATACAAATAACTTTAATTGGACACAATTAGAAACTGTCATTGATGATGATGGAGCCCCTCTGTATAGTACTTGGTCTTCTACCGCCGCATATGATGATTGGTATCCTGCAAGCGGAGATACAGTTTATAAAGGAATCATATTTGAATTGGATGCAGATGACGGACTCTATCAACCAGAAAATGAGAAATTTTCATTGGATGGATTTGATAACGATAAACAATTCTTTTTTGACCATGAAAATCGAAAGATTATACTGAGTACGTTGGGTGAATCAGATCCTGCGAAATCATCAACTCGGGTTGGCTTTATCTACCCATGGGCACTCCGTCCTGCCTTAATAAGCAGGGAAGATCAATTTGATTATTATGATTACGGCGAAGATCTAGAAGAATGGACTGATGATGATAATTACACCTATTATGGCGCAAATTCTGCAGAGTCTCATTTTATAAGCCCTGAACAAAAAACTGATTGGCATGCTGGAACAATGTCGCGAATAAACACACACCAGACAGAAAATAATGCTAGTGATATTTTCTCAGAAACGCCTTGGGTTTCTGGAGAAGATACATACCCCGTTTTAGCACATTCAGGCTATTCACAGACTTGGCCTACTCGATTAAATAATGCAACCGGTGAAATGGATTCATATTGGCCTGGATGGTGGGCAGAAGATTATAATATTAATCTACCAGGTTGTTCTAAATCTAGAAAAGACCCAGATTGTTGGGAGAGTGTTCCAGGGCGATTTATTTCTGACATGGATGTTTACATGGAGTTTGATGATCGATGGGCGCACAGAGCAAATAATGTTAATACCAATGATGAGTATGAACAAACTGGATACCCAATGGGGCTCAGAGTTATGGCAGAAGCTCATTCCTATGGGGTCTCTTATGCGGAAGATATCATGTTTGTTACCGTGAAAGTTCGGAATGAAAGTGGAGATTGGTGTGCAGAAGATGAAGATGGAAATCCTGTATATGATTCAGACGGAACCCGTCTTTGTGGTGAAGGTATGATTATGCCCGATGGAACAAAATTAAATGGCGGAAAGGGATTCGATTATAGTGGAATGGCACTCGGGTTTTATATGGATGCTGATGTTCTTATGGGAGACTGGGATGGTTATAATTCAGGTCTTCATACCAATGATGACGACTTTATGAAATATTACTGGGAATTATTTGAAGTGAACAATGACCGCATGCTAATCAGTATGGCAATGATAGGTGACCATGATGGAGGATCTGGAGTCCCGGGGTACATTTTAGATGAACCCTCGGCTACAGCTCATCCCGGAAATGAATTTGGTATTGTCGCAACCCAGCTTTTGGATTCACCTAAAGCCACAGATCCAATCGATTTAGATCAAGATGGAACCATTGATATTTTTCCGGGGGAACCGTTGAAAATGACGGATTGGCATTGGGTTGATTGGTATCAGCGACCAGGCATTGTATCACCAGAATCAAATTCACCCAGCTGTTATGCAGGAAGTGATGGGTGTCCCGTAGCCAGAAATAAAGAAGAAATTTTATATAAGCTCATGGTAGGTGATACATCTAACCTGAGCATAGGAGAAAAGAATTGGCATTTCCATACACCTAATCCTGGAACAGATCTGGGTTCCGAATTAAACCCACATTTTGATTCTGTAGTCGGGCTGAAAGAAGAGCCTGTTTATCTCCGAGAACCTCTGGGTCTAGATTGTGTGTTAATCATGAGTTGCGCACCATTTGATCTTCCGGTCGGGCGTGAAGTCCCATTCTCTTTTTGTATTATTTTTGGTCAAACAGAAGATGACCTTGTGAATAATGCCCGATTTGCACAAGTCATGTACAATTCAAGATATCAAGGGTTTACCCCTCCAACAAAACCGACTGTACATGCTGAAACAGACCAAGGTGAAGTGCGGATTTATTGGAATAACCATGCAGAAAATTCTAGAGATGTAGTGACAGGTTATGCAGATTTTGAAGGATATAAACTTTATAAAAGTAACGATGGCGGCGGATCTTGGGGTAGCGCTGATGACATGATTTACGATACAGATGGAATATTTGCAGGTTGGAGGCCATATGAACAATATGACCTTACAGCATTAGAAGATTCACTACACTGCATTTACTCTGGGGACGTGGATTGTTCTGGTAGTGAAAGTCGCAATCATGCCATTAACGGGGAAGACCCTTATTTCCCTTGGTTCACATTAGGAAATGATAATGGGTTTGATGCAATTCGATTAGACGAACCAAAAGTAATTGATGGTGATACAATGATCTATGTCTATATAGACAGGAATGTTGTGGATGGTCTAGAATATACCTATTCCATTGTTGCTTATGATATGGGCGTAGAACCACCATTCAATACATCTTATAAAGATATTGGCAATGGTCAATTCGAAACTGTGATTGATACCAATTATTCAAATCCTGATCAGTGGGCAGACCCAAGTGGATATGCATCCATTGAGAATTCAAAAGGAACGACCGTACTGGATCGAAATTTTGTCCAAGTCTATCCTGGCGTTATGCCGGCGGCCAACGTAAGTAATATTGGTGTGGTTCCAAATCCTTATATAGTCCAGTCAGGATATAAGGAATCTGAACATTTAAGGCAAATTCGTTTTACAAATCTTCCAAGTCATTGTCGGATTCGAATCTTTACAATTTCGGGTGAATGTGTTGCAGGCTGCAATGATAATAATCCTTTTGAGCATCAAAGTGAATTTACAGGAAACGCTTGGTGGGATATGCGATCAGAGAATAATCAGGAAATAGCTCCTGGACTCTATTTATTTCATGTAGAACAATTATCAAGCGATGGGAAAAAAGTTTTGGGTGAACATATTGGCAAATTTGCGGTGATCCGATGAGATATTTCTACCTTCTCCTGATGATACCTGGCCTGGTATTAGGTCAGTATCGTGATATTCCTGATATTGTAACGAAAGTTGCTACATCTGCTGGTGGGTTCTTAAAACTAGAGACATCTACCCGGGCCATCGGTATGGGTGGGTCTCAAGTTGCTTCCGGTCGTGGCGTATCGGGTATTCCTTATAATCCAGCCAGTATCGCATTTATAGAAAAGAGTGAGGTTTACTTTTCTCAAGTGAATTACTTGGCAGGTATCACCCATGGAGTCCTGACCTATGGTACCCGAATAACACCCTCTGATTATATCGGATTTCACTTATTTTATTTAGATAGTGGTCCCATGGCAGTAACAACAGAACTTTTCCCAAATGGAACGGGAGAAAACTTCAGAGTTTTCTCAATGGCCATGCGCACAACTTATGCAAGACGCTTGACAGATCGGTTAAAAGTGGGTGGATCTTTAAATTATATCCGAGATGCCATAGCAGAGACGAAGATGCAAACAGTCTCATTTGATATTGGTTCCAACTTTGATACAGGGATCTATGGAATGATTTTAGGGATGAGTATCACAAACTTTGGTCCTGAAGTAGAATATACAGGAGAGGACCTAACGGTTCCAGTTGCAGACACGATTGATGTGGATGGCAGTCTTCAACGTATAACAGATAAATTTCCTTTACCCTTAGTTTTTAGACTCGGCATAGAGAATGAACTGATGGGACCTAATAGTACATTTATTAAAAATGAGATCCATCGATTAATCTTTAGTATTGATGGCATTAAGCCCAGTGACTACACAGTTTATGGCAGTATGGGGATGGAGTATGCTTGGCAACGTTTGGCATTTGTTCGGGCAGGCACTCATTTCGGTCATGATACAGCCGGGTTCAGTCTGGGTGCTGGTATAAATCTTCGCTTAGGCAAGATGGCATTGAAAGTAGATTATGCCTTTGTGGATTACGGCATACTCACGAATACAAATCAACTCGCTATTGGACTGGATTTTTAAAGATGAAAAAGTCGATTTTTTATATTTGTATTTTTATTCTGTTGGGTTCGCAATTTAATTATGCACAAACTTGCGTTGCAGATGCTGGAGATAATTTGGTTGTCTGTGATGGAGAAGGATCATCTCATAAAGTTTACCTTGATGGTAGTAGATCTTCTGTAACGGGTGGCGAAATCAATTATGAATGGACAGTATTAACGATTATCGCTGATGGTCTTGAGATTTCTAGTTCTCAATCAGATGAAGTAGATCCCTATTTTAAATATCCAGATGAAATTCTCTCCGACACAACTTTTTTAATTGAGCTTCGTGTTTTTGACGATGACGAAATTTGCGAAAACAGAGATACCATGGAAGTATTCTGTTATGCTAATATGTGCCCAACTGCTTATGCTGGTGATGATCAGACTTTAAGTAATGGATGCGATTTAACAGCAATGTTAGATGGAACAGAGTCTGAAGACCCACAGGATGAAGAAATAATGTATCAATGGAGTTCTTTAGAAGGCTATGATGATAACATATCTGAATCTAATTCTTCTACACCAACATTTACATTTCCAGAAGTTGATACAGATAGAATTTTCTCTTTTAAGTTAATTGTTTCTGATGCTATCCATGAAGTTTCTGATACAGTTCGTATAAGCTATCTCAATAATGATGCGCCTGTAGCTGATGCAGGGAATGATTTAGAAACATGTGAATACTCTTTTTATCTAAATGCGAGTCAATCTTATGATGTAAACTGGAACGAGTTATCCTATTCATGGTCTTCATTAGATGGCCTCACATTAAACGGTACATCTTCTAAGACACCAATAGTCACAAGTCCTACTGACCTAACTGAAGAGACCACTTATCGTATTGTGCTTGATGTAAATGATGGATATTGCTCATCCTATGATACAGTTTTAATTACAATTCAGGATAATTTATGTCCAATTGCTTTTGCAGGAGAAACAGTTCGCGTCCCAAAATACGACGCCCAATCTGTGGTTTTGAATGCAAGTGATTCCTTTGATCCGGAAGGTGATGAATTATCTTTTGAATGGACAACACCTTCAGGAGAAACTGTGACTGATTCAGTCATAACAGTGGCAGATCAGTCACCAAATGGAAGATATTCCAACTATGTTTATAAGCTAAAGGTAATGGATTCTGAAAATGCAATAGCTGAAGATTCAGTTGAAGTTATTTTCAGCCGATTTTCTTCACCCGTGAGTCCCGCAGTCTATGCTGTTGCGAGCCATGCCAGGGTCCTCGTTTCCTGGGAAGCAACTTCAGAAAATTACCCAGACTCCTTGACTGGATATTACGATTTTGAAGGTTATAAATTATATCGATCTACAGATAATGGAGAATCTTGGGGTGGTGAAGATGAAAAACTTTACGATTTTAATGGAGATTTTGTGGGGTGGAAACCCTATGCACAATTTGATTATGATGAAGACGAAGATTTTAACCAATGTATTTACGATCCCGATGAATGTGAACCTGAAGATACCCGACAAACCCATATTTATGGACTTGATCCTTTAGCACCACGTTTCTCTTTAGGATCGGATACGGGGATCGAATATTCCTATGTTGATTCAAATGTGATTGATGGCGTTGAATATACTTATACAGTCACTGCTTATGACATTGGACTCAGCCCATTTGAAGTCTCATATTCTGAAATAGATACAAGTGGAATTTATGAAGCTGATACACTTTGGTCGTCTCTGAACCCCGGACAATTTTTAGGTCCTGATACATTACAATATTATAATGAAGCGGGTCAATGGATTCGAGATGCAGCCAATGCAACTCGTGGATTCCCAAGCCTCGAATCACGAAGAGGAAATTCTAGTGATCAAAATTTTATTACGGTCATTCCCGGTTATACCGCATTAGATATTTCATTTCCTGATGCAGATGATATTGAAGCACTCTTTACATCAAATACGAATAACATAGGAACAGGAATCCGTGATTATTTTATTGTAGATAGAACCAAGATTGTTCAGGATAATATCATATATGAAATTCAAGCTGACCAAGGTCCTTTGGCAGTTGATGGTATGGCATGTGAAAATCCCCATGTTTTTGGATATGTTGTAACGGATACAATGGGCACACCTAAGGCTACCATGACCTACTATGAAGAAAATCTAAATTTTTATGAAAAGGATTCAATTTCTGGATTGCCGGGTACAGTAATTGATAATGGATCCTATGTTGTTCCAGTTTACGATATTGTAACTAAAGTAGGTAAATGGAGTGATCAATTCAAAGGCATCCGTTTCAAGATGGAAAATGAGATCCCGCTGAATACGTCATTAGTACCTGATGTGGAAATTGATACGCTCATTTGGGGATGGACGGATCCAGGAATGGAACCCATGGATAGTCTCACCATGGTGGAACTATTTTTTAATGTATGGCCTGAATTATCTTATACAAATATTGCAAGTTACAATCGTCGTTTAAATTTTGATTATAAAATTGAATTTTTTGATGAGCCTATTGGTGATACACTTGAAGTGGGAGATGGGTTTATGTACACACCCTTTAGAATAACAAATATGTGGACTGGGAAAAAGGTTGGATTAAAGTGTGATGATTTTGGTTCTTTAGATGCAGGTCCCACAGATGAATCCAATGGTGCACGAGATTTGGTATGGAATAGGTCTGAAGAAATTTATCTTCGAAGAGATTCCATTCGTGTTGCAGGTGAATTAATTGAAACATACAATTATAATCTAGATCTAAGCCTTTGGGTTCCACGTGATTATTCGGCTCAATGGTGGCGGACAAGATCAGAATACGATCATACTAAAGGGTATGATCAGGGTGATACCATCTATTATAAACAAATGCTTTGGGTTGCATCCATTCCAACAAGTGCAGGGGAAAATCCCTTGTCAATATATAATGATGTTAATGATGATGGAGATAGGAATAATCCATGGCGTCTCCACTATCCTTGGGAAGGTGGAGAAGAAATGGTCATCTCTCCGAAAAAATTATTTGTTGATGGAGATAAATGGTTTTCTGACATGACGAAACTTGGCGAAGAAGTTGGAATAGCAGATACCGTTTGTCTGGACACAATAAAGGTTGTTCCTAATCCCTACAGGGCAAGTTCGAGGTTTAATGAAACTCCAGATTCGCGAAAGATTCGCTTCACCCATTTGCCTAAAAAATGCCAAATTTCTATTTATACTATCACAGGTGAAATAGTTACGACATTCCAGCATGATGAAGAATTTGACGGCAATGAGTGGTGGAATTTAAAAACTGGAAATAATCAGGATGGTCCTGAAGTTGCTCCAGGATTATACATATTTGTTATTGAATTTCCTGAAGAACAGGAGTATTGTACAGATAGCTATGATCCGAGTAAAAAGCGGAGAGGCAGCCGAATGAATGATTATTATACCAACAATAAGTATGATTCGAAAAGATTTATTGAAAAAACCAAGTTTTTTATGGGCAAATTTGCGGTGATCCGATGAGATATTTCTACCTTCTCCTGATGATACCTGGCCTGGTATTAGGTCAGTATCGTGATATTCCTGATATTGTAACGAAAGTTGCTACATCTGCTGGTGGGTTCTTAAAACTAGAGACATCTACCCGGGCCATCGGTATGGGTGGGTCTCAAGTTGCTTCCGGTCGTGGCGTATCGGGTATTCCTTATAATCCAGCCAGTATCGCATTTATAGAAAAGAGTGAGGTTTACTTTTCTCAAGTGAATTACTTGGCAGGTATCACCCATGGAGTCCTGACCTATGGTACCCGAATAACACCCTCTGATTATATCGGATTTCACTTATTTTATTTAGATAGTGGTCCCATGGCAGTAACAACAGAACTTTTCCCAAATGGAACGGGAGAAAACTTCAGAGTTTTCTCAATGGCCATGCGCACAACTTATGCAAGACGCTTGACAGATCGGTTAAAAGTGGGTGGATCTTTAAATTATATCCGAGATGCCATAGCAGAGACGAAGATGCAAACAGTCTCATTTGATATTGGTTCCAACTTTGATACAGGGATCTATGGAATGATTTTAGGGATGAGTATCACAAACTTTGGTCCTGAAGTAGAATATACAGGAGAGGACCTAACGGTTCCAGTTGCAGACACGATTGATGTGGATGGCAGTCTTCAACGTATAACAGATAAATTTCCTTTACCCTTAGTTTTTAGACTCGGCATAGAGAATGAACTGATGGGACCTAATAGTACATTTATTAAAAATGAGATCCATCGATTAATCTTTAGTATTGATGGCATTAAGCCCAGTGACTACACAGTTTATGGCAGTATGGGGATGGAGTATGCTTGGCAACGTTTGGCATTTGTTCGGGCAGGCACTCATTTCGGTCATGATACAGCCGGGTTCAGTCTGGGTGCTGGTATAAATCTTCGCTTAGGCAAGATGGCATTGAAAGTAGATTATGCCTTTGTGGATTACGGCATACTCACGAATACAAATCAACTCGCTATTGGACTGGATTTTTAAAGATGAATCAGAACCCTTGTTTTAAATCTCTACCTCAAGGTATCTTTAAGTTCATTATTGATGATTTTTAAATACGAAACAACAAAAAAGGAGTACCCCATGAGAAAAGCAGTTATTATTGGATTAGCAATTGTGCTATCCATCCCTGTTTTTGGACGGTCAATCCAATCAAATAAACAAGCAGATAAAACACCGCCAACAAAACTACCACGTTTGGTGGAACCTGCATTAATCAATACCCATGGTGGTAACAATCTACATGGTCCTATTACACACCATGTGAATAGAGATTCAGAATTCTCTTCAGTTTTGATAGATTCATCATTGAATGGATATGGGGCTTATAACCCAACTCCTAACCCTTTGGCATATGCATTGGATGAAGGTTATATTGCGGTTTATAGGCAGTATCAGGGATCATATGAGGATGGGTTTACTGCAGGATATATTGGTGCATCACAATCTGAAGATGGTGAAGAATGGTTTTCAGAACAAACATTAAATACATCATATCCTACAGGAGAAGAAGAACCTACCCTGCCAACTGCTACAGGTACACCTCAAGGACGTTATCCCAGTGCTGGTTTTGTACCAGACGGAGCTCCCACAGCAATTTGGAATGAATATACAAATACTGGCCAGGGTGGTGGTCAATATGGTGGCTATCCTCTTTATGCATACGATTCTGAAGGAATTGGAGAATTCTCAACATGGTCCAATACATACCATTTAAACAATGGTTGTGGTACGCTTCCCTGTGATCCTCCAGATCTTTGGAATGGTAATGCAACTGTAAATGGTGGGGATGGTTCTCCGATATTAACAGGAATTTATAGCGGATGGTCAGATTCACCTTCTGCCTATTATTGGATTTCCAGCTCTTATCATTATGATGGTTATTTCATCATGAACGATCCTTATGTTATTGCAAGTGATGGTGATTTAGATGATAATGATGATCCACTGTGGTATGATGGGGGTGGATATACGTCTTCACCTGATTATCATATCAATGAAGAAGGGATTGGATACATGGGTCTAATCAGTTATACCTATATGTCTGATACTGAAAGTCCAAAACTTCATACCTTCTTTTACAAACACACAGATAATCATGGGGAAACCTGGTCATCGGACGAAGGCTTTAATAACACCGGATACAATTATATTTCTGATGAGGTCATGATTAACTTATCTGATTCGTTGTATACCATGTGGTCTGAAAACACGGAAGATTACCCAGATCAACTTTGGTACCCTTGGGCAGAGTGTGATAGTCTAGATGATTCCGGAAATACGATAACTTACACGTGTGGTGATAGTATGTGGTTTTCTAATGTAGAAGGGCCCAGCTTTCTAACACCAGGGTGGTTCTTCTTTTATGATTTTGATATGAGAACGGACAAGGATGGTGGCTTGCACATGGTTACAATTGCTATCCCAAGTGTATGCCCAGATGAAATAGGTGGCTGTGACGATTTAGATGACGACGGATTAGCTGATACCTTGTATAATTGGTATTGGAACAGTGCAGGGCATTACTATTTTTATAATCCGGATCCTGTTGATAACCCAGATAATTGGACTGCTACGTTTCTGAATGACTTTAATGATACCTATAATGCTGATTGGGCAGATTCTGATATTCCTTTTATTAACTCTACAGCTGGTTATGGACCATGGTATTACTTTTATCCTCAAATCACTTTAAGTGCTGAAGATGACAGTGAGGTCATGTGGTATGCTTCAGCTGAGGGCTCTGAATTCGCATATAATTCTGATTCATCACTTTACCTTCCTGGAGATATTGACATTTATATGGCAAAATCAACCAATTTGGGTAAAGATTGGTCAGAATTAGAAAATGTGACAAATACACCTGGAGGAATATTCCCGGATAAATCACTTGAAGTTGGCGTCCACTTGGCAAATGTAGCCAATGATGATGAAGTAGCTGTCTTCTTCCAAATGCCTGATTTTTATAATGAATCCTTACCACCAGCTCTTGGATACGAAGATTACCAAAATCGTGTCTATGTTGGTTTGTATGGAAATGATTATGAATTTGTTGGGAATGACGGTGAAATGGGTGTGACACCTGAAGCATTTACCTTGAGTCAGAATTTTCCAAATCCTTTCAATCCAATTACACACATCAAATATGATGTGAATATGGCTGGGCTTGTAACAATGGACTTATTTGATATTCGAGGATCAAAGGTTAAATCACTTATTAATGAGTCGAAAACAGTGGGGTCTCATGAGTTCGCTTTTGATGGCTCGAGTATTTCCAGTGGAGTCTATTTTTATAGTATGACTGTGAATGGGGTTACCCAGACTCGTAAGCTCGTGTTAATGAAATAATTTTTCACGAAAAATAAATCTAAAAATAAAGTGGGACATTGTGAGGGCAGTGTCCCACTTTATCGTTTTATACGTAAATAACATGGAGAATCTTATGCGATCATTTTTATGGGTTTTTACTGCGATGAGCCTTTTAATAGGAAAGGATATCACATATAAAATTCAAAACTTAACTCAAGACTCACACCAATTAATTTCTGTAAGGGGTGTGGGACAAACACAACAACATACCAATTCAAACAGATCTTCTCGTGATGATACTACAACTATTTGGCTCGAAGATTTTGAAGGAGATGTTTCCGGATGGACTGTTGCATCAGAATGGGAATTAACAGAAGAATCTAGTTTCAGTCCAACACATAGTTTTAATATGGATGATGACAACTATGATGTTGTTTCAAGCCTTATTTCACCTATTCTCTCAGTTCCTGCACTCGAATCTGAAAATGAAACATTAAAACTTAATTTTGCATTATGGTGCGATTTCCCAGATTTTGATGGCTCAGGTGATAATTATCTAGAGGATTATTATTGGGTTGATATTGCGAACGTTACTGACGTTCCTGTCTTTTTTCATGAAACAAATTTCGATGCGTACGATGGTCAAAGTTGGTGGTGTGGAGATCCGGGTGTTGGTGGATACCTTGATGCTTGGGTACAAGTACTTCAATCGCCCACGATTACACTTCCTGCAATTGATCCTACCATGTCAGCTATGTTGAAATGGGGTCTTGAGGATTATGCTGGTGCCTCTGTGGGTGGAACATGTACAGATGGATGGGATGCGGCAAACGTTCGTATTTCAAATGATGGTGGTTCCACTTGGAACCTTCTAAATGGAAGCGATCTATACGATTTTAGTTATGGATACGGCTGGATTTATAATGATAGCGAATATGACTGCGGTGGTTCCCTTGAACAGGTGGCTGCAGGTTGGGGTGGTCAAGCTGATTGGCATGAAGTAACCTTTGATCTTAGTAGTTATGCTGGGCAAGAAGTCATCATCCAATTCGCATTTGGTTCTGATCCTGCTTATTCAACACCAGACGATAATACATTGACCGGTTTTATGGTGGATGATATTGTGGTTTCAGGTGGGAATGGTGAAGTTGTTTTTACAGATAACGCAGACGATGAAAATTATATGATTCCCATGAATGGACTAGAGTTTGCTTGGGAACAATTATTTTATGATTATGGCGATGTATCTCGCCCAGGGAGTCTAGGATGGGAGATTTATCCACCCGGAGCTCCGTTTAACGGGAATGCTCAGTTAGATATTTCTGGATACGCAGGTGATGATATACGAGTTCGTTTTACTGCTCGTACAGATGATAATGATGATGGTGGAAATGGTGAAGGACTTTATATAGATGATGTTCACATGTGGAAAGTTTCCTTTAATAATGTCCCCATGGTTGACAATCTTGAAGCAGTTGGCCTTGATAACCAGGTTGTTGTTTCTTGGGATATGCCTCCTGGCGGCAGTTATGATGGGGATGATATTTCATTTGTGGATGGATCGTTAGAAGATGCGATCTGGATGGAAAGTGGTACTTCTGTTATGGGAGAGATGTTTAATATGCCCTATGGTGTTGAAGCTGTTTTTGCAAACTCAAGTGCAGTTTGGGGCGAACCAGATCATGGCGGTACAACAACCTTATATGGTTATGAGGTTGTGGCCGGAACCCCATTACCCACTGCAACCTATTCTACTTCTATCACTTTGGATGAAGGAGTATGGAATATGGTTGACCTAGGGTGGACATTTACAGGTGATTTTGTATTAGCAATTGAGGTGAGTACAACCATTGCCATTTCAATTGATGCAGATGCTGCACCTGGTCAACATTCCTGGGCAAACTTAGGTGGCTGGCAACCATGGACAGAAGTGGCCTTGGAATATGGATTGACTGATGGGGAATTCGCGGTCAATGCAAATGTAACCACTGTTGGTGGTATTGATCCTGTTTTCAACGTATACCGAAGCATGAATGGTGATGACTTTAGCATGATGTTCAATGGTGAAGGAATCGATGATAATATGTATACGGATAATACCGTTCAAAATGGAAATGAGTATTGTTACCAAATCACATCTATATACAATGATGATGAAAGTAACCCTGCCGGTCCTGTCTGTGCAATGCCAGAAGCGCAAACCATTTATGAAATTGCATATGATGATGGAACTGATGAAACGAGTATTAATGCAGGAGAAATGAATTTTCTTGGTGTAAAATTCACTCCAAATAGTTACCCTGTAGATTTATATAGGGCGAGTTTTTATACTGTTGGTGCATCCAATGGTGTTGGCTTCGTAAATATTTGGGATGATGATGGAACCGATGGTTTACCAGGAACTCCTCTTATAGAAAATGTACCTATCACTTTTGCCGGTGGAAATTGGACACAGGTTTCCTTAAGTAATTATGGTGTTACGATTGATGATGGTAGTTTTTATATCGGTTGGATGGAAATGGCACAAACACCTCCGATTGGTGTTGATACAAATAATCCAGCAACATACAGTTACATTGATGTTGGAATTGGTGTTGGTTGGGAGCCATTCGGTAATTACTTTGACGGCGCACTAATGATTCGCGCCGAAGTCGATTCCGTTAATGCTATGGGACTCGATGATTTGGAAGGGAATGTCCCTGAGTCTTTTGGGCTAAAACAAAACTATCCAAACCCTTTTAATCCGACAACTACAATTGAGTTTAATCTGGCGTCAGATGCTCTCATTTCCTTAGTATTATATGATGTGACTGGAAGAGATGTTATGAATCTTGTTGATCGTAATCTTGATGCGGGGCATTATTCATTCGGATTAAATGCAAGTGATCTGCCTTCGGGGATGTATTTTTACAAACTATCCGCGCAGGACTCTCAAAACCATTTGATGTTTACATCAACTAAAAAACTGGTCTTGATGAAATAAGCTTGGAACGATAAACTAATAATGAGGGGTTTTTAACAGCCCCTCATTTTTTTAAAGAGAACAATTTTATGAAAAAATACCTACCAATTATTTTAATCTATCTAACAAGTATCGGGTTATCTGATTTTTATTCTGATCGATTTTTAATTTATATTGATAATTCGATATCATTATTCGAGATCAACGAAAATACAGGCCGTACTAATCTTGAAGAATTAGACCAAAAAATGGACGAAATTGGAGCATCTGGGATACATCAATGGTTATCTTATGCGAGGCCAACAGATAGAGACGGCGATACTTATTTAAACAGGTATTATGTGATTCAATTCAATTCATCTCGTTCAGATATCCAAGCTTTGGTAAAAAATGTAGAATCTCTTCAATCAATTCGAACCTCGGAAATCATGACCATAAATCGGCCAACTTATATTCCCAATGACCCTCGATGGAATCAGCAATGGTATTTACCCAATATCGAAGCTGACTTGGCCTACGATTTATGGGATATTGATGGCGGCCAAATCCCAGGTCAAATAGAGGGAGGAGAAATTATTGTGGGAATTGTGGATGATGCATCCGATTGGGATCACCCGGATCTCATAAATAACATTTGGCAAAATTTGGGTGAAGATGCAGATGGCGATGGCGTTGTACTAGTCCAAAGCGGCAATAGTTGGGTTTTTGATTCAGGTGATGTAAATGGCGTGGATGATGATGGTGATGGCTATATAGATAATTTTATTGGATGGGATATGGCCGACGATGATAATAATCCAATTTATCCATCGAATAATTTAAGCCATGGAACATCAGTTGCTGGGTGCGTTTCTGGTTCTACCAATAACGGGGCTGGAATTGCCTCGGTGGGTTGGTCCGTAAAACTTATGCCATTCAGGTGTTCAGAAAATGGGGAATACATTGAATATGGGTATAATGGAATTCTTGCCGCTGCGCAAATGGGTGCTAATGTGATTAATTGTAGTTGGGGTGGATTTGGCGGTGGAAACCAATCTGTAATTAATAGTGCTTATAATAATTATGGATGTATTATTGTAGCCAGTGCTGGAAATGGAGATGCAAATGGTAACACAAATTTTGATTATCATGCTCCATCAGGATTAAACAATGTATTATCAGTAACCGCCACAGGATCAGGAGATAATTTTGGGTGTTGGGCAACTGCAGGTACAACAGTGGATCTATGTGCACCGGGTGAAAATATTATGACCACCTCTCTCAATGGAGGGTATGGAGCTGCTTGGGGAACGTCTTTTTCATCTCCGATTACAGCAGGTGCCGTTGCATTAGTTTGGTCAAAATTTCCTAATGAAACACAAGAATGGGTCACTGAAAGAATAATTAATACAGCAGATGAATTTTCCGATATGGAAGGGTCTTGCTCTGCAGGTAATTTAGAGGGAATGCTTGGGTCGGGTCGTTTAAATATCAATAAAGCCCTTAGCGCTGGAATCTTCCCCAGTTTATCCATTATTGATGTGAATTATCAAAATGATGATGACGGAGATGGCGTATTTAATCCGGGTGAACAGGTAAAAGTAAAAATTATTGTTGCAAATGGTGAAGGCTGGGCTGACGCCGAAAATGTAGTTGCAACGATTTCAACAGATGATGATCGAATCGCTTTTATAGATAATGTTATTGAGTTTGATAACATCATTCCTGCAGGTGGATCTTCTTTTACCCTGATTGATCATTTTCTCGTTTATGCATTTCCAGATGCACAATTAGGAGATATCCCATGTACAGTTCATTTAGTTGCTGGAACAGAATCACCCTTCTATGAAACGGATGTGGAAATTGACATTTCTTTGTCTCTGAATCAATTTGGGTATCCAATTACTGGGATTAATATTAAATCTTCCCCCATGATTGCTGATCTAGATGGGAATTCTTACAGTGAGATTTATTTTGGTGGGGAAGATGATAAATTACATGGCTATATGATTGCAGGTATGACCCAATATGGATTTCCATTTGACTGCGAAGACAAAATAAGATCTAGTCCTGCTGCTGGCGATGTGGATGGGGATGGGGATAATGAAATAGTATTCGGTTCGTATGATGGCAATTTATATATATTAAGTACAAATGGAGATCAGGAATTAGCTTATTCCCAAACTGGATATATTGTTGGAGCGCCAGCATTATTTGATTTAGATGGAGATAATGATCTAGAAATAATTTTTACCACTCAAAATGGAAATAATGGTAAAGTTTATGCAATTCACCACGATGGAAATGACGTAGAGGGGTTTCCTGCCGATATTTCCGAAAAAATGTTGGTTGGTCCGGCAGTTGGCGATCTTGAAGGAGATGGCTCACCAGATATAGTCGTAGTTACTTGGGATGAAAATATTTATGCAATAAATGCGGATGGTACCACGAAATCTGGGTTCCCATTCGCAACTTCAAAACGCTTTAATTCTCCGGCAACCCTTGTCGATTTGGATGATGATGGGGACTTAGAAATTGTGGCTGGAAATGATGATGGAGATCTTTACATCCTACACCATGATGGAACTGTCATGGCGTTTTATTCAACAGGTGATGACATTCGTGGAGGTATATCCGTAGCAGATTTGAATGATGATGGTTCTAATGAATTATTATTTGTAGGGTACGATGATTTTCTCCATGTATGGAATCCTATAAGCGGAGAAGAACTAGATGGTTGGCCGATTGATTTAGGATATAATTCGCTTTCAGGACCGGTTGTAGCGGATTTAAATAATGATGGTGATTTAGAAGTCGTTGCGGCGATGAAATCTGGAACTGTTTATGTATTTCATCACGATGGAACCCTTTTTAATAATTTCCCAACAAACTTTGCTGGTAATATTGAATCAACGCCAACGATTGGGGACCTAGATAATGATGGAGATTTTGAAATAATCATTGGCACAACTCAAGGATTACAGGTTATCGATATTAAATCAGAAGCTGGTTCTCGTGATTCTTGGAAGATGCATCGTGGGAATTTGCATCGAACCGGATTGTACGATATCAGTCTTGTTTCAATCGATTACGATAAAAATATACTTCCTGAAAAGTTCTTTGTTAGTCAAAATTTTCCAAATCCATTCAATCCCACAACTCACGTTAATATTCAGCTGCCTGAAAGGAATAATTTAACTGTGAGTATATATGATATTTCCAGTCGTTTAATTAATACATTGGTAAATGATGAGGTAGACGCTGGGTTTTATTCGATAGAATGGAATGGAAAAGACAAAATTAGTCAGTCAGTGCCTACAGGCGTTTATTTTATGAAAGTGATTTCAGGTGATTTCACAGCGACTAAAAAAATGGTCTATATAAAATAATTGGTATGATTGCCAATAATGGAATTTATTAAGTAAGTTTACACACAACCCAACTGGGAGTTTATTATGAGAAAATTATTTGTAATCGTATTAACAAGTGGATTGCTTCTAACTGGAGCATGGGCGGAATTAGATTGTCCCCCAGATTCATCCTATCACATCGATACAAGAACTATGTTACCAGATGGTAGCCCCAATCCAACCTATGGTCAGGAAATAGCAACAGGTTTATGTGGTTGTCTTGGCTTTGTGGATGGTGCTGTTATTGATGGCAACAATATTATTTTCACGATTCGTATGGTTGATAATGAACCCATTCGTGGGATTGAATTAGATATCTTTCATGATAATGTAGATTTAAGTTATGCTGGCCTGTCTAAGGGGAGTAAACTTGAAGATGTTCAAGATGAGGATGGGAATCCAAGAACAATGACTCTATTGGGAAATTATCTTGAAGATCATCTTAAAGTATTAGCATATAGTACATCTCGTGCGCGAACCACAGGCGATGGGACCGAAGGTGATTTGATCCATATAACTTACGCGTTGGCAGAAGGAGCTTCAATGCCGGAAGCAGTAACATTTTATTTTGGGCTAGCGAATCTTCCAGGAACATCAATGGACCCAGAATTATTAAATGTTGTTTGTGGATACCCTGATGAAAATAATCAAGCAGTTGTGTCAACTTCGACCGTATCTGTAGATGGTGGTGAAATTATTCCAGAAAAATTTGCCTTAAATCAAAATTATCCAAACCCTTTTAACCCATCAACTCAAATATCATTTGATGTACCAATTGGTGGTGACCATGTTATGTTGAATATTTATAATATATTGGGACAGAATGTGAATACGCTTATCAATGAAGTATTGAGCCCTGGCGCGTATAAAATGGAATGGGATGCTACGGATGCATTCGGAAGTCCTGTCGCATCGGGAATCTACTTTTATGAATTAAGAAGCAAAACTTTCACTGCTAGAAAGAAAATGCTTTTAATTCGCTAAAGCTACTTTTAAACCCCTACTTTTTATTAAATTCCCCCATCTCCGGATGGGGGAATTTTTTTATGCGGTATATTATAATTAAACTACTTGTTGGATTAACTTTTAGCTTTGTCCTCTCTCAGCAACCTTATAGGTCTGTAGAACATATTCAAGAAGAGTGGACAGATTATACATCCTATCAAAGAGAAGAAATGGTGTCATTTTGCGATTTCCTTTTTAGAGAAGGCCAATATGAAAGGTGCCTACTTACTTCATTTCAATTACTATATAAATTCCCAACTGATCCATTAAAACCGGCTATTCTTTATTATATAGGACGATGTTATGAAGAAATGAAAAATTATACTCTCGCTCATAGATACTATAGACAAGTGTTGGAAATTGAAACAAATACATCAATTACATATAAAGCAGCATCCTATAGGGATTTATACGTAAACCTCCTTGATGAAGATGTTGATGAATTAATGAAAGTAACTGAAAATTCACGTGATCCTTATCTAATGACGTTTCGAGGCTATGGATTCATGAATCGATTACAGTGGAAGGAGGCAAGAGTTTCATTTATTTCGGCTCAAGAATTATTTAATCATTCTCACTATAATAAACTGATGATGCCACTTTATCAGGCGATAGAAAATGTTTCATCTGTACCAAAACATAACCGATATATTGTTTTTTTATCAGGCCTCGTTATACCAGGCGGTGGACAATTCTTATTAAAAGAATGGGATAAAGGCCAAGGTGTATTAACCAGTGTAGGATTATTGACAATGATTGCTACTTGGGGCAAGGTTAAAACGATGGTTGGGTCAAAAAGAGTTATGGATTCTGAAGGATCTAATATTCCACTTTTTGAAAATTTCAAACAAGGTACTAATAGTGTAAGCCTTTCAGGAAGAGATAGGATACCATCCACTCTAAAAACTTCATCTTCATCATTTAAGTATACAATACCGCCAATAACATTTGGTATGGGAATTTTCATTGGAAGTATTTGGAAGTCCTATGTGGACACTCAGAAAATAAATGAAAGTTTAATTGAATATTATATTCAGGAAAGAATTAATAAGATATCACTTGAAAGGTTCTTGGATTTTCCTGAACCATCTTTAGTTCTTATTCAAGAATAGCTTCACCCAAAAAAGATTAGCAAAAATCAGAATATATATTGCTGATACATATTCAAGTAGGTAGCTTTGCAGGCTTTTTTCAGCATGATTATTGAAAATTTGGTATGCGACGAGTCTAACGTCGATTCCGGCCAGAACGACAAATATCTTTATTACATACAATGGAGAGTTTGATCCTGGCTCAGGACGAACGCTGGCG
>JAPYRR010000089.1 GCA_029936885.1 Fidelibacterota bacterium
TTAACTGAGCAAATAAAGCTCCCATGAGTAAAAAGATAGGTAATATTTTTTTCATCGTATTATTGCGCATTTCAACGGGGCGAAAAGTAAAGTGTTTAATGTGTTATCTCAACCATTGTTTCAATTTGTAAAACAGAGAATTCTTTTGATCCAATTTTCTTTTTAATTCATCAATATTTTCTTTTGCAGCTTTTCGACCGTTTTTTACCAATGTATCAAATTCATCAAAATCTGACCAGTGGAGTCCCATGGTATCTGGTTTGATCACAAAATCAGCTTTTTGAGCTAATTCAAATTTCAACCGTAATGATGTAATCATATCTGCCCGTTTCATTATTTCAATCATATTAGGATTGTTTAATGACCTCAATTGATACCTTGAAATGTCAACTGCAAGAATGAATTCACAATTCCCCTGTAATACGGGAACAGGTATTGGCATACTCACACCCCCATCTACAATCAATTCAGTCTCATTGCCAGAGGGCTCTATATATCCAGGTATTGAAGAAGATTGAACAAGGGCTTCGATTAAATCACCCGTTTCAATAATGATATCTTTACAAGATTGTAAGTCCGTGGCTAAAACTTTCATGGGAATCTTTAATTGATCAAACCTTTTTACAGGAATCAGGAATGAAATCGCTTTTTGAAGAGGATCTTTCTTAACAATTGATTCACGATTCAATCCCATCATGACCACATAATGATCCTTTACCTTTTTAGCAATCTGATCCAAGACTGAATCAGGATTTCGATCGTCCATCATTTTTCGAGATCGCAGGCCTTTAAAAGCATCACTTGTCAAGAATTCTCGAAAGTGATCTTCAACCCAAAATGGGTCTCCAGACGCAGCATACATGGCACCGATAATAGATCCGGCACTGGTCCCGGCAATTAAGTCTATTTGGATACCTTCCTTATGTAATTCTTGCAGCACTCCAATATGTGCAGCACCTCGAGCACCTCCACCACCCAAGGCTAAACCAAGGAAGGGTTTTGTCATTTATCGCGTTTTTCTAAACGCACCTGCATTTCGATTCGCTGATTTGGAAGATCCTTCTCATTTCGAGGTGAGTTCACGATTTGATCGATAATAGGATTTCCTTCAATGACTTGTCCAAATACTGTGTAATTCCCATCAAGATGAGGAATATCTCCGGCACAAACAAAAAATTGACTTCCACCACTATTTGGATCCTGTGAACGCGCCATAGATAAAATCCCGTGCTTATGTTTTAAATCATTGAATTCAGCAGGAACCATCCAAGTTGTCGAATCTGATTCATCACCAATTCCAAAATATTTTCCTGAATATCCTCCCATTCCATATTTTGAATCATCATCTCCTTTGGTATTTGGATCTCCACCCTGAATCATAAATCCGGGTATAATTCTGTGGAAAATGCTTCCATTATAATATCCACTTTCGGCATGTGCTTTAAAACTTTCTACATGCTTCGGGGCAGATTCATCAAAAAATTCTACAACCATATCACCAAATTGGGTGGATATGATTGCAACATCTTTTTGTGGTTTTTCACAACTCACTGTTAAGACTCCTATTATTGTTAAAATGATTAAACTTTTTTTCATGTTGAGTTTCGACTCCCTGGTTTTTGAATGGGGATTGCTGCCAAATCATCTGGAACTTCATTTTCTCCATAACTGACCGCATCCATTTCTACGATTGAATACTGTTTTTGGTGCAATGTTGCCGTGCCACTACTTCTGTCTACTAATACACCAATACCTATAATATTTCCACCAGCCTTTTCTACAAGATCCATCACTTCTTTTACAGATCCGCCTGTGGTAATCACATCTTCTACAACTAAAACTTTTTCCCCGGCTTTAATCTCAAAGCCTCGACGTATAACCATTTTTCCATCTTTTCGCTCAGCAAAGATAGTTCTACATCCCAACTGAGTACCCACTTCTGTTCCAAGCACAATGCCACCAATGGCTGGAGATATGACTAGATCTGGTTCGCTCGGTTCAAACTCATCCGCAATGATAATAGAAAATGCTGCTAGATATTCTGGATGTTGGAGCACTTTTGCACATTGAAAATAAGAAGCGCTATGTCGACCTGATGTGAGTACAAAATGACCATCCAACAAAGCATCGGTTGATCTAAATATTTCGAGTATATGGTGTTTATCTATCATTTTTTAAAACTTTTCATTTTTCAATCATTCACAAATGCTTTTCTCATTTGATTTAAATAATCTTCGGCTGCGGACCGAATCGCATTCTCACTCATGTCGCCTGCAAAACTAATCCCACGAGAAACATTAATTAATCCTACGCCAGTTTGGTTCCCAACTTTTACACTATGCTCAAGATCGCCACCCTGAGCACCCACACCAGGAATTAATAAGGACAGATCCGGCGAAATTTCTCGAATATGCGTTAATTCTTCAGGTGCAGTGGCACCTACAACTAATCCAATATTATCTTTTTCATTTAATCTATTTGCCCATTCTGCAACTTTGAGATAAAGTGGGTCACCCTCTGTCAAATTATTCTGGAAATCTCCTGCTGATTCATTGGACGTACGACATAAAATAAATACACCTTTTTCAGGATCTTTGAGAAATGGATCAATACTATCTCGCCCCATATAAGGGCTCAAGGTAACACAATCAAAACCAAAGTGGCCAAAAATACTTTCGGCGTATTGTAGAGCGGTGTTCCCTATATCACCTCGTTTCGCATCGGCGATCTTGAAATGGTCATCACCAATGTACATGGCTGTTTCTTCTAACCATGCAAAACCGGCGGCACCCCACCTTTCAAAAAAAGCAAAATTCGGTTTATAGGCAACAGCCAAGTCACGTGTTGCATCAATCACATTAAATGTATGTTCCTTCAAACTTGTTAAACTATTGGGTTCAAAAGCATCCGGATCCATGTCTAACCCAACGCAAAGCCAAGACTGGCGATCGTCACAAAGGGATTTAAGGCGCGAATTAAATGAATTCATAGACTAGAAATTTACCGAGAGACTGTACACTCTACCAATTTGAATTCTTACGATTTTGATTATTTATATGAACCCAATTCTTGTCTAAAATCACGGTATGGAAGAATTGAATTTTCATCCGGTATCTGAATCTAAAAGTATCATCATTGCAACAAGTGGTCCATTCCAGATCGAACGAATGGAATGTGTTGGTGTAGATGATTTTTTATCTTTAATTCATATTTCAGAATCATTGGCGGAAGAATATGGACCTGCTGCCGTCCTAACAGCTAATACTATCCAAAAATATTTTAATCGAAAAGGCTCACTTCCATTCATTGCCAGATTTCGTGGAGAGATCATTGGATATATTATCGGTGTCCCGCTGGAATTATTGAACCAAGAACCCTGGGCGAGAGTCGATATTAATTTTGGAGGAAATAATACACTTTATACCTACGCATTCGTCGTACAGAGTAAATTTAAAGGGAATGGATATGCCAAAATGCTAAAGCGGGTTTATCTGAATTGGACGAAAAAACAAAAATCAATTTTATATATAACCGGTCATGTTAAAGAAGGTGTGTCATCAAAATTTACAGGTGATATACGCATCATTGACCGAATCGATAATTGGCAGGGAACTGGGACAACATTTGAATATTACCGGCGGACTATTGACCCTGAACAGATTTATACTTCCAGAAATGACCCACCCTTAAGTTCAAGAAGCTAGAACTTAATTTCTTTTTTTTCTTTACGAGCAGAAAGCCTCCAGAAATTCTTTATATCTCTAATTCTATCTTAGGGGCTAATTATTTTTTATCAGGAAAAACTAAACTCCCCGCTACGAGTCCAATGACAGAAATAGTAATGGCTGGTAAAACTTCATCCATTGAATTATATATTCCTTCCGGGACTAACGATTGAATAAAGTCAGCTTCTTTCCACATTAAAGTTGTAACCGTTCCTGCAATAATAGAAATAATTGCCCCAACTTTACTGGCCTTTTTCCAAAAAAGAGCTGCAACTAACACCGGTGTAATCGCTGCACCATAAATCGTATAAGCATAAAGAGCTTTTTCAAAAAATCCGGCAGAATTTGCAAACCCCAATGAAACAATATAAGCAATGATTCCCAGCACCAAGACCATAAGTCGACTCAATAAAACAATCTTCTTTTCATTGGCATTCTTATCCACATATTGCAAATACACATCTCGCATTAAAGTTGTGGCAGGTACGAGTAAAAAACTATCCGCTGTTGATATAATAATTCCCACAATGGTTGTCATCATTATAGCACCGAGAAAAGGAGGTAGTAATTGATGTGCAGCATAAATCAATACATGTTTCCCATTGGCTGCATCTACAATCATACTGGAACTGACCCAGGCACTTGAAATAATTAATAATTCTATTATTAATACAAATACCACCAAATAAGTTGTGGCTTTTTTGGCTCCTTCTGCATCTTTACTGGCAAAAAACCGTTGATACATATTTGCATCACCCAATACCAATAAAAAAGAAGGTAAACAAAAATTGATAATATCCATGGTGGAATAACGCCCAAAGAATTGCATTTTTTCCGGATGTCCCATATTAGCAAACGCCACTTCCATCCCACTCCATCCGCCGGCTTTCATCCAAAGGATCGGAAACGCAATCATGAGCGAAACCGTCATAATGATTCCATTCCCAACATCTGTATAAGCCACACTCACCAATCCTGCCAACATGGTATAGGCGATGATAAATACGGCTGCAATAATGGTTCCTGTTTGTGCAGTTATTAAGGGCTCTCCATTTGCATCTGTTAAAATTGTGGTTAGAACCGCCCCACCCGCATTATACTGGTAACTCACAATAACCATGTAAGCTATAACCAATGCGATCACGGACAGGATTCGCGCTTCCGATCCATACCGGTCACCTAATATTTCCGGTACGGTGAATTTCTCAAAAGCTCGAACTTTCCCTGCAATCTTTGTAAGCAAATAGATCCCAAAAACACCGCCCAATGGAAGCATGAGAGCTGCAATTCCCATCTCATAAGTCTTGCCAGCGTTCCCAAGAATTGATCCTGTACCTATCCATGTGGCCAGCATCGTACCGACCAAAACCCAGGGAGTTAAGGATCTCCCTGCAACAGCAAAATCAGCCTGAGTTTTAATCGTGACAGATTTGTAAACCCCCAAAGCAATGAGGGTAAAAAGATAAATTGATATGACAGTTAGGTGTAGCATTAAATGGATTAGGAGTTAGGAATTTGGATTAGGGATTGTGCGACTTTGGTAGAATCGTGAATTTGATTAGATTTATTTTTCTTTAATATATTTGGTGACAGCTTGGGTTAGAAGTCCGGAACGACTGATATGATGGCTTTTTTGCGAATGAGTCCGCGGAAATAATTACATTCTCAGGCATTGTAATATTTATGCGTTTTACTTTAACTGCAAGTTTAGAAATGTCGATTTCAACCAATGCCCAAATACCATTAATATATTCGCCAGTATGGTCTAGCTCTTCCACCGAAGTTGAAGCATGTGATGCATCAATTCTTTCTTCACAATTACCACATATCCTTTCAATAAACTT
>JAPYRR010000090.1 GCA_029936885.1 Fidelibacterota bacterium
CAATATTTGCTTCATCAATTACATATAATCCGTATTGGTTACAAAGTTCATACCACCGGACTTGATTAGGATAATGGCTCGTTCGAACTGCATTAATATTATGCAGTTTCATAAGTTGAATATCTTTTATCATGGTTTCTTCGGTGATGGATCGCCCCACAACGGGATCCCATTCATGGCGGTTTACACCGCGAAACATGATCGCTTTCCCATTCACCAACAGATTCCCGTCTTTTACTTCTACCCGCTTGAAGCCCACTTTTTGCGTAAATGATTCAAGCACCTTCCCCTGCGGGTCCCATAGTGAAATTTGCAAATCATAAAGATGGGGTGATTCAGCAGACCAAGGTTTTACTTTGGAGATGGATGCTTGAAATTCAACCGAATTTGTTGAATCGATTGCCATGGTGTAATCCTTCTTGAAAAGAACACGTTTTCCTTTCAAGAACGCACCCACTTTATATTTTCCCGTATATCGTTCAGGATTATAAAGATCAACTTGTATCGAAAAATTTCCAGAGTATCCATCTTCATTCAAATCAGCATGAACAAAGAAATCTGAAATTCGAGTTTTGGGTGGGGCATAAAGATAAACATCTCTTTCCAATCCGCTGACACGCCAGGTGTCCTGCCCTTCAAGATAGGAGCCATCGGAGAAACGATACACTTCTACAGCCAATTTATTTTCGCCACTTTGAACAAAATCAGTCAAATTGAATTCGGCCGGTGTTTTCGACCCTTGACTGTATCCCACAAATTCGCCATTCAACCAAAAATAAAAAGCGGAGCGTACGCCGCCGAAATGAATAAAAATATCTCGATTTTTCCAGGATTCATCTAATTCAAATGTTTTCACATATGATCCCACTGCATTATAATCAAAGGGGACTTTGGGCGGATCCGGTGTAAATGGATATTCTTCATCGAGATAAATAGGAACAGAAAAGCCCTGCAGTTCCCAATGTCCCGGAACCGTTATTTCATCCCAATTTTTTACAGTATAGCTTGGTTGGTAAAAACCTTTTGGTTTGTCATTGGGGTTTTTTGCAAAATGGAATTTCCATTGTCCGTTCAATGATTTGAAGTATTGGGATTTTGAAGGGTCATTTTCCTGTGCAAGTTTTTCCGATTCAAAAGGGAAAAAGTGAGCCCTTGCAGGCAAGCGATTTACCTGAAAAACGGTAGGATTTTCCCAGTATTTTTCTACACTAGGTTTATTGGAATCATTCGTAATAATCATCGCAATAATAAAAAGGAGAAGCATTCCTCCAACAAATAGTGGTTTATTCATCTGTCAATTTTGACCTTATCTCAAGATAGAATTTCGTTTAATGTTTCGGTTAAGAAAAGAGCATTTTCCCTCGTAAATATCATGGGCGGTTTAATTTTTAATACATTGTGATCCGGTCCATCGGTACTGATTAGGATTCCTTTTTCTTTCATTGAATTTACAATTTGTTCGGCCTCATTGCCTGCCGGTTCCAATGAGTCTAAGTCACGAACCAACTCTTCACCTAAGAATAGTCCATGCCCTCTCACATCACCGATAATAGAATGTTTTTCTTTTAATTCATTCAGCATAGATTTTAGATAGTCGCCAACTTCCTTTGCATTTTGTTGGAGTTCTTCCTCTTCAATCACTTTTAAGACAGCATGTCCCACAGCGCAAGAAACAGGATTACCGCCAAATGAATTGAAATATTCCATACCATTATTGAAAGTATCGGCGATTGATCTGGTTGTGACTACAGCCGAAAGAGGATGGCCGTTGCCCATGGATTTACCCATTGTCACAATATCCGGGATTACACCTTGTGTTTCAAATCCCCAAAAATGGTCACCCATTCTTCCGAATCCGATTTGGACTTCATCGGCAATACAGAGTCCACCCGCTTCTCTCACTTTTTGGAATGACTCTTTTAAGAATCCATTTGGTAACACCAGTTGTCCACCACATCCCATGAGGGATTCTGCTATAAAAACAGATACTCGTTTCCCGGATTCTTGAATTTTATCCATGGCCATTTGAACTTCATGCGCATACGATTTTCCAGAATCTTCGCCGCGATATTTTCCTCGATACGGATCCGGCCTGGGAATGACATGAACAAAATCAGGTGCACCGCTTCCGCCCTTTCCATCATGTTTATAGGGACTGATCTCGATCAAGGATGACAGGTTTCCATGATAGGCTGCATCGAGAACAATTGTTTCCTTACTTTGGGTGATATGACGTGCGATACGAAGAGCAAGATCGTTGGCTTCACTTCCGGAATTGGTAAAAAAGCAAACATCCAAACCGTCAGGGAGTTTATCCGTGAGTGCCTGAGCATAATTAACACGAGTCTCATCCAAGTATCGTGTATTGGTGTTCAATTTTTGATATTGAGTAGTGGCTGCTGCCACCACTTTTGGATGGCAATGCCCCACATGTTGGATATTGTTTACCGCATCGAGATATTGGTTTCCATCCCCATCATAAAGAAACTGTCCTTCTCCTTTTACAATGTGGAGTGGGTCATTATAAGATAAACTCAATGAGGGAGCGAGATGCGTTTCCCGAAAGGATTGAATTGTTTTTTTATTTAACAATGTGAATTATTATTACTCTCAAAAAAATAATATTTACTATCATGTACCAAATATAAAATTACAAAGACAGTACCAACCAAAGGGTACTGACTTTTAAATAGTATCCGACAAAAATTCTGGTCCCGGTCGCTATATAGATCCGTTGATTTTCCAGAAAGCTCAAATTCTGGCATCAGATATTTTTCAATCTCCCGATTTGTAAATTTCGGTGGATTAATTGAAAAGATTGATGTCATGAAGGTGAAATTAATGAATATGTTACAATGAAAAATAAAAAATTATTGATTTTATCTGTTTACCAAAGATGTTGAATATATCATACAGGAACCTTCCTAAAATTAATATGGCACTTTACAATTTATTAATTAAGTTTATAGAATCATGATGCAACTTCCTGATCACATCACACTATTTTTTCTATTTATTCTCGGCGCTTCCTTTGGAAGTTTTATAAATGTGGTCATCTATCGCGTGCCGAAAAAAATGAGTCTGATCAAACCGGGATCTCATTGTGAATCCTGTAAAACTCCCATCAAACCTTATGACAATATTCCGATTTTGAGTTATTTCATTCTGGGTGGAAAATGCCGTAATTGTGCTGCCCCTTTTTCCATACGCTATGCCCTGATAGAAGCACTCACTGCTTTCATGACCCTTTGGCTTTATTTCATTTATGGAATTAACAAAGAATTTTTCATGTATATTATTTTAACCTATCTTGCCATTGTCATCACATTCGTGGATAGTGATCATTCAATTATCCCTAAGAATTATTTACTTATTTGGATTGCGGTGATGGCTATCGGCATCACCCTGGGCTGGTTCCTAATTGGTTCGGAAAATGGTGTGTCAGGAGGAATGATACTTACAGGATTTCTTTTGGTTATTGGATTAAATCGTATTTTTCGGTGATATAGAGAATCTTTAGAGAGTTGAAAATCAACCAAATATAAAAGGCTTCCAAATGGAAGCCTTTTATATTACCACAATGTCATTGCGAGGAGAAACGACGAAGCAATCTCGGATATCATCAAACAAACGAGATTGTCGCATCCATTCTCACCCTTCGACAAGCTCAGAGTTCGAATGAATTCGCAACGATAGATTTTATTATTTAAGCAGGATCATTTTCTTCACATCCCTGTATTCATTTGCACTGATTGTGTAAATGTATACACCTGCAGAAACTGGTGCTCCAAGATTATTTGTAGCATTCCACAATGTAGAATGATAACCTGCGCTAACCGTTTTATTCACCAACGACCTTACTTCTCGTCCCATTACATCATAAATGGTAATGGATACATTTGCATCTATGGGTAAAGCATATTGGATCTGTGTGCTGGGATTAAACGGATTTGGATAGTTCTGGTTCAAAGCAAAATCCGTCGGAATTGTTAATCCATCATCAATGGCAAGCAATACCGTTACAGCTTCAGACGGATTACTTTCATTACCATTGATGTCAACTGTTGTGACCCAATATTCATAATTCCCCTCTGTCAAATTATCCACAAAGAAAGTATCCACAGTCGTGAATTCCTCTGCAGGATCTTCTGAATCTAAATTATGACGATAGACACGATGATATCCGAAATCTTCTTCTAAAGGTGGATCCCAACTGATTATCACACCATCATTCCCCGTAAAGGCTTGCACGCCCCCGGGAGCATTTGGACTAATATTATCGATAGAATAACCCGTAACCGGTTGAGAATCATAAAAGACCATGGGGTCTTCTGTATGGGCTGTAATACGAAAGGTGCTCCAGTAGATTCCCATATCTGTTGAATCACCCAAAGTGGGAACGACTGCACTGTAAGGTTCCATTCCGTGCCATGGCACTGTCGCAATATAATCCCAAAGATTCTGGGGTGCTTCATTCACATGTCTCCAGATAGAGTAGAATGGGAAATATTGCCAATCGCCTGGCATACCGGGATTCCAAACAAGGCGCATTTGACGACCTTGATCGTTGGGTACATCTCCAGCCCAGTTGACCTGTGGCGGTAGGACAAGCCCTTCTTCAATGAGGAAAATATCAAAATTCACCACGTTATTCTCGATCTGGATCGCATTGGGCATAAAAACTTCCTGATATCCCTCTGCACCGGCAAAAACATGATAAGTGCCATTTACCAGTTCAACCTCCTGGGGGCCCGGTTCCCAAAGGATCCGGAAAACCTGGTAATCTTCACTCATAATGCCGAGATAGATCATGCCAGGATCATAATTACCCACAAGGTTAATATTCCCTTCCCACGCCCCATCAAATGATTCCACATTTTCTAGCACAAAGGGTAACCAATAATTAGTGGTGTCCCCAATATGGACAGAATCGTATGCAGATACCCAATAGCCTTCTGCACCTGCTGAAATTCTGTAATCGCCTTCCTGTAAATAGAGTTCATAGTATCCCGATGAATCCGTGAATGAGCCTTCAGATTCCCATTCGTCATATAAAGAGTTGGCATTTACGAGAGCAAATGGAATCGGATTCCCCTCCATATCAGTGACTAGCCCGCTAACTATCGCATAATCATCTTCCCAGTTGAGCCCAAAATCAACCCAGGATCCTTCATTGGGAAAAACATTTACATCGGTCCAATCCGTGGAATACCCATCAGCTCCAGCTTCCATTTCATAATAACCAGCCGGTACTTC
>JAPYRR010000091.1 GCA_029936885.1 Fidelibacterota bacterium
CGCCCAATGCTTCTAAGGAAATTTGCTTTTCTTGGCTCATTTTTTCGGGCATGGTGATAATACATCGATATCCTTTTACGGCAGCAGCCAAGGCCATTCCTTGGCCTGTATTACCTGATGTGGGTTCAATCAAGGTATCACCGGGTTTAATACGTCCAGATTTTTCAGCATCTTCAACCATTCGCCAACCGATGCGGTCTTTTACTGATCCGCCAGGATTAAAGTATTCGCATTTCACAAAGATATCGCATGCCAAATCCTTGCCTATTTTATTAAGTTTTACAACCGGTGTCCCGCCAATTGTTTCTAATATTGAATCATAAATCATTTGTAAATCCTATTAAAAAGTTCTCTATTTATGTAAATCGTAGGGAATAAATTAAGGGACTCATTTCGTTCTTAACATCGAAAACATCATTGATTCTTATATTGCTTAATCAAAAAATAAAGGAAAGTGTTTCATGAAATTATTAGAAGGTAAAATTGCCGTTATAACCGGAGGGGGACGCGGGATAGGGAAGGCAACCACTCAACAGTTTATCCAAGAGGGCGCCACAGTTGTGATTGCAGAGTTCGATGAAGATTCTGGCCAATCCACTGGAAAAGAGTTGGGAGCACATTTTGTAAAAACAGATATAAGCAATGAAGAAAGTGTCAATGCATTATTTAGTTTCGTTAAATCAGAATTTGGCCGATTAGATATTCTGGTCAATAATGCAGGAATTCTTATGGATAGCACTCTAAAGAAACTCGATTCGGATCAATTTGATGCCGTTGTTAATGTGAATCTTCGTGGCGTGTATTTATGCGGAAAAGCGGCTGCTGAAATAATGATTGAACAGGGCAGTGGTGTTATCTTAAATGCATCATCTGTTGTGGCTCATAATGGGAATTTTGGGCAAACAAACTATGTTGCTAGTAAAGCCGGAGTCATTGGTATGACAAAAGTTTGGGCTCGTGAATTGGGCAAGGATGGTATTCGTGTAAATGCTGTAGCACCGGGATTTATTCAAACGAATATGACAGCTGGAATGCCGGAGAAAATTGTTAAAATGATGGGGGAGAAGGTTCCCTTGAAACGATGGGGACAAGCAGAAGATGTGGCAAACGCTTACACTTTTCTTGCCAGTGATGAAGCCAACTATATTAGTGGTACGGTTCTTAACGTAGATGGCGGTGTAGTTGTATAATAGTATATGGACTACATCAACCGTGTTGATGCTGAATCGGCAATGGCGATTCAATGGAATAGTTCGTAGAAATAATGAATATTAAACGCTTCATACTTCAACGTAGAATTAACATGGTTAATTCAGTCCAAAAAAGATAGGGTAATTCCCCAACCGTATTGGTATTGAATTGAGATGATTAATTCGGGTCAAGTTTATTTAAATTAATTGAATACAAGTCATACAAGCATAATCAGCCAAAATATCAAAAAGGAAAAACATGAAAATATTAATTATATCCGCAACAAATGGGAACAATCACGTTTTAGGTGAAAAAATAAGTGAATTGCTAATTGCTAAGCATGAATTAATTTCTTTAGAAGATTATCCATTGCCCCTATTTGTCCCTGGCGGTGAAAAGGCTGATGAATCTCTTACAACTGCTTTGGTTGAAAAGTTTGAAAAAGCTGATGGATTTATCTTTTGTTCACCTGAGTATAATGCCGGAATTCCACCCATTTTGACGAATGCAATTACTTGGATAACCATTTCTACAAAAAATTGGCGAGATGCTTTTAATGATAAGAAGGTTTTAATTGCTAGCCACAGTGGAGGGGCAGGCCATTGGTTTTTATCGTCATTTCGTGATCAACTGGAATACATGGGTTGTATAGTGCATCCCCGAACAATTTCGATTCATAGAAATGCAGAATTCAATCCTGAATCGGTAGAAAGAATACTGACTAGTTTTATTAAATTATTATAATATCATTTACTTTCATTTGTAATTGTGGAAATACAATAGTATCTCGGTAAAATAAGAAAGGTCAACTGTTAGGCTGACCTTTCTCTTTTTATCTAAGATGGATTATTAATTGATTTTGATTTCCCGTTCTTTGGGTAATGCAACTTCATGCTTTGGAAGCTCAACGATTAATATCCCATTTTTAAAGGAAGCTGAAATATCTTCTTCCTTCACAGTTTCTGGTAAATTGAATGTCCGAGAGAAAGAGCCATATCGACGTTCACGATAATGAAAATTTCCACTTTCTTTTTCATCTTCAACTTTCCGTTCACCGGAAATAGAAAGAACATTATCGGATACATTTAGATTCACATCTTTTTTTGTAAGTCCAGGAATATCCGCTGTTAACGTAAAAAAATTATCAGACTCCTTTACATCTACTTCGGGTGACCAATTTGTTTTTGAACGAACCGGAAAGTTCCAGTCATTTTCATATACGTTACTGATCATTTTATTCATGTCATCAAAGATTGATGTGGGTCTGGGTGTCCATTTAATTAAAGTCATTTTTGACTCCTTTGTTGTTTGTTAAATATCACTTTCATTCGGCAAAAAAAATGCCAAAGGTAATTGAACGTTCATTTTAACAGACTGATTGCAGATTTGGCGTAATTGAACCCTTTTTTATATTTTCGATTTGTCGATTTGGCAAACATGTATGACAAATACTATGGGCTCCATCGTCTATCCCGATGGTTGAATCTATATGGAGTTCATCAACCGTGTTGATGCTGAATCGCCAAAGGAGATTCATACGAATCGTTTGTAAAAAGAATAAATGCTAAACGCTTCCTTTGTCAGTGTAGAATTGACACAGACTATTCAATCCAAATAAAAACAATTCAAAAAACGTAAAGAATAACAACTTCATTTTTAAGATTTATATTAAATAATAAATTCATTTAAAAAATTAATTACCATCGTTGATAAAAGTCCACAATTAGAAGTAATTTCAAAGTCTGTGAAAATGAATATTTTATACGAATGCCTGATTTAGCTCTGTTCGGTGGAAATCCGATCCGAACAAAACCTTTCCCATCCTGGCCAAAGTTAACGGATGCTATCCGGGAGCAACTTCTATATACTCTAGAGAATGAACAATGGGGTGTGGAGAGTAATACCATAGACAAATTCAATGCATCCTTTGCGGCTTTCCATGATGCTAAACATTGTATTTCTATTCACAGTGGAACTTCGGCATTATGGGTAGCATTGAAAGCAGCTGGCGTAAAAGCAGGAGATGAAGTTATTTTACCTGCTTACACCTTTATAGCAACTGCAACCGCAATTCTTATGGCAAATGCTGTCCCAGTTTTTGTGGATATTGATTTAAAAACCGGGAATATGGATCCGTTAGATATAGAATCAAAAATCACGGATAAAACAAAAGTGATTTTGCCGGTTCATATTGCAGGATCTCCTGTTGATCTGAATTCAATTTTAGCCATCGCAGAAAAACAAAATATTGCGCTGATAGAAGATGCTGCACAGGCTCACGGTGCAATTTATGATGGTAAAAAAGTTGGGGCGATTGGTCTCGGTGGAATATTCAGTTTTCAGTCATCAAAAAATATGAGTTCGGGAGAGGGTGGCGCAATTGTTTCTAATAACGAAGAATTCGCCGATGCCTGTTTTTCTTACCATAATTGTGGACGTGTTCGGAATGGAAAATGGTATGAGCATCATCGATTGGGGAGTAATCTTCGAATGAGCGCATTGAATGCAGCCATGTTGATCCCGCAAATTGAATCACTGGAAAGTGAAATGGCAATCCGTGATAAAAATAGAAAATCACTAGATTCATTTTTGGATGGAATTCAGGGATTAACCCCCATTGAATTCAGTAAAGGTGCTACACGCTCAGCTAACCATATTTATCTCTGCCGATATTCCGAAGATCTATTCAGCGGAATTCCCCGCGAAACATTTTTTAAAGCCATGCAAGCGGAAGGTGTTTACACCTACAAAGGATATAATCCGTTATATCGCGAACCGTTATTTATCACAAACCATGATGAATATCCATGGTTAAAAGGGCAGGATTATAAAAGCCTATATTTGGAGAATACTGAAACATTTTGCGAAAAAGAAGTGGTTTGGTTGAAACAAAACCATCTTTTAGGCGATGAAGAAGATATTCAGGATATCAAAAATGCGTTTGAAAAAGTTACAAAAGAGATGAAAACTAACCAGAAACCTTTTTTAGAATTCACACTTTAACAAAGAGAAAAATCATGAAATTAGATATTGATATTAAACAATTATTAAGCGCGGTGGATGTACCAGCCCAATGGGTTGGACTCCGAGAAGTCTATGAAGCGCACACACCTAGAATGATTCGGGATGGTGTTCCTGTAGCGAATGGCAGAGCATTTACACATGGTATAATGGTAGAAGTCTTAGTTAACGGACAATTTGGATATTATGGCACACCGAATATGACATCAGTAGGTATCGCTTCAGCGGCAAAAAAAGCCTATCAGCAAGCAGAAATAGCATCACGTCATGCAAACCACCAGTTTGATGAATCAGCGCGACCTTCTCATACTGGCTCCTATCAATCTCCTTTTACAAAAAATAGAGAATCTTTGTCCGCTGGTAAATTGAATGAAACATTGTTGGAAGCTTATAATCAATTAAAAGTATCTGATAAAATCGTTAGCGCATCTTCATTGTGCCAGGTGATTGAAACTTCATTCAGGTTTGTAAGCTCAAACGGTAGTGATATTACCCAAGATTTTCTCATGTTTGAATTTGATCTGAGTGCCACCGCTGCAGACGGAACGAATCAACAAACACGTACATTTGGTGGTATGCGTGGAACGTGCAGACAAATGGGTATGGAATATTTTGATAAATATGAGATCCTTGCCAATGCGAATCGGATTGGGGAACAAGCGATTGAATTGTTAACGGCTGATGACTGTCCTACGGGAGAGATGGATGCTGTGATTGCGCCTGACCAAATGATGCTTCAAATCCATGAAAGTATCGGTCATGCTTTGGAAGTGGATCGGATTTTGGGTGATGAACGGAATTATGCCGGTTGGAGTTTTGTGAAATTAAAAGATTTCGGAAAACTACAATATGGATCCAAACTCATGAATATCACATTTGATCCGACATTGGAATCAGAATTCGCGTCCTATGCATTTGATGATGGTGGATTGAAAGCAACCAAGGAGTATCTAATCAAAGATGGTTTACTGCTTCGTGGGCTGGGTGGACAAGAAAGTCAAATCCGAT
>JAPYRR010000092.1 GCA_029936885.1 Fidelibacterota bacterium
GTCTTAAATAAGTGGATTTCCCTGCCATATTGGGTCCCGTAATTAAATGGATCTGATTGATTTTAGAATCGATGGAAAGATCGTTGGGAATAAATTTTTCGGTGGATGGCAGTAATTGTTCAACCACAGGATGACGACCCTGGTTTATCTCCAATTCAGGTTTATTTGTCAATTCAGGGCGAACAAAATTTTGATTTAATGAAGTTGCAGAAAAACCAAGCAAAAGATCCATACGATTGATGGCTTTTGCATTGGTGTGGATATCAGAAATGGCCCCGAGTAAAAATTGGCATAATTCGGAGAAAATATTGGATTCAATTGTAAATATTTTTTCTTCAGCATTGAGAATTTTATCTTCATATTCTTTTAATTCTTCGGTGATATAGCGTTCTGAATTAACGAGGGTTTGCTTCCGAATAAATGATTCCGGGACTTTATCCTGGTGCACCTTTGTTACTTCGATGTAATAGCCAAAAACCCTATTAAATCCCACCTTGAGTTTTGAGATGTCCAATTCTTCTCGCAACGAACTCTGAAAATTGTCTATCCATTCTTTTCCGGAATGAAGCAAAATCCGCAATTCATCCAAATCACTATCCACACCTGTACAAACGATATTCCCCATTTTGATCTGCACCGGCGTATCTTCATTGATTATGGATAATATTTTTTCAGTGATGGGACTTGTATCCATAAATGATTTTGCCAGTGATGCCAGGTTTTTGTCATCAGCTGAGTTTAATTCATTCTGCCATTCTGGGATTTTCTGCAAGGTAAGGGCGATTCCAATCACATCTCGAGGCGATGCTTTCCCATGGTTAACTTTTCCAAGGATACGCTCCAAGTCAGCTGTTTTGCTCAAAGATTCACGAATAGATTTCAAGAGTCTGGTATTTTTGGAAAAAGCATCAACAATATCTAAACGTCCATTAATCTTTTTAATGTTAGTCAGTGGATAATGGAGCCACCGTCGAAGTAGCCGGCCCCCGCCTGCCGTTTGGGTTTGATCGATGCAATCAACCAATGTTCCATGGGTTCCTTGGGTGGATAAACTTTGGAAGACTTCTAGATTCCGAATTGTAAATCCATCTAACCCCATAAAGCCTTCATTCAAAATTGGAACTATTTTAGAAATGTGATCGAGATTTGAACTCAAATTAGATTTAATATGGTGCAACAAAGCACCACCAGCAGTGATCCCTAATTTCAAATCATCACACCCGAATCCTTTTAAAGATTTTAGATTAAAATGCTGGGTCAATGCCCGATATGACGTATCCTGATCAAATATCCAATCTTCGATCTGTGTAATAAATGGACGAAATTCTCGGTACCATTCTGTGGTGGAATAAACAATATTTTCTCCCAAAATCATTTCACTGGGAGAAAATTTTAATATATTATCTTTTAATTGATCAGCAGGACATTCACCGATATGAAATTCTCCTGTGGATGGATCCAAAAACGCAAATCCGGTATAATTCTTTTCAAAGGTCAAGGACCCAATATACCGATTGGATTTTTTACTCAATGCCTGGTCGCTAATGAGAGTCCCGGGTGTTACAACTTCAATCACTTCCCGCTTCACGATTCCCTTGGCCAATTTTGGGTCTTCTACTTGTTCGCAAATGGCTACACGATATCCCGCTTTTACCAATTTTGGGAGATAATTATCCAAGGAATGATATGGGAACCCCGCCAAAGCAACGCTGGCAGCTTTTCCATTGGCCCGTTTGGTCAGGACAATTCCAAGGACCTTGGCTGTAATTTCCGCATCTTCCAGAAATGTTTCGTAGAAGTCACCCATCCTGAAAAGAACCAGCGTATCTTCATACTGGGATTTCACTTCCAGAAATTGCTTCATTACCGGTGTTTGTGCCACCACATCTTTACCCATTCAATGCATCTCCTTTTAAGCGCATATTTTCTTGCCGAACGGTAAAATGTTTCTTGTCCAAATATTCCAGTAGTGGAATGGCCGTTTTTCTGGATAATCCTGTAATCTGTTTAAAATCTGCCACAGCTAACTGCTCATTAGAGTTGAAATAATCACGAATATCTTGAATAACATTATCAAGATTGGAACGGTTTAGCCAAAAGTTATTCCCGAGATTTTCCACTTTTCCCTGAGCAAATAACAAATGAATCAGATCTCCCACCCGTTTGGGCTTGAATCTGGATGCTTCTGTGATCTCTTTTAGTAAGATCGGCTCAAACCCGGATTGTGTTAGAATGGATTCAATTTTTCCCAATTCTTCTATATCCTTTTGAGAAAATTCAGGTTTATATCCTGAGAGAGAGAATCCGCCTTTTTCTTCCCATATACTGTCATTTTTCAACATTGTTTTCATAACAATCTCAAACCAGGCTTCCGACCAGTTGAGTTGGTTTAAAATACCGTCGGAACTCAGGACAGTCCGAAATGGATTATTTTCATAAGATTCATCAAAATAAGATTTTAAATCTTTCTTTCCCCTGTCTAATCCAGATTCTGAATAAAGAATCCCACTCTTAGATTCCATTATGTGTAAATCAATGATCCATTCATCCAAAATTAAATTAGATATAAAAAATAGCGACTGCCAATTCGTTTTCGTTTTAGGAATTTTCCAATCTTCATCGATCAAATAACCAAATCGTTTTTTAGGATCGATTGGAAGATTCTCGGAGCGCTGTCGCAACATTGACCATTTCCCTAGTGGTTTTGGATCAATCACCAATCCGCCTGCAATTGTATCCATTGGAGAATAAGATCGGACCACAAATCGGTCATCCATGGCTACAGCAACCGGTGACTCAAGATCGATAATAACATTTCCAGATTGACCTTTTTCCAATTTTTTCCCTGTGACTCGTCCCAGGATCTCTGAGGTTCCTATATGGAAACGTACACGTTGTTTATTCTTGATGATCCATTCTGTTGAATTTGTCATAGAAATATTTGCCAATATTCGGTTGGTTGACAGCAGACAATCCGGGGTGGCAAGAACGGTCCCACGGGTTAGATCAGACGATTTTACATGAGCAAGGTTTAATGCAGCACGATCGCCTGCAATTACAGAAACCGTTGCGCCACCATGGGTTTGCAACCCACGAATTTTTGTTTTTATTCCCGAGGGTAGAATCTCAATTTCATCCCCATTTTTGGCAGAACCATTTTGGACGGTTCCAGTTATGACGGTTCCAAATCCGGTTTTTGAAAAAACACGATCCACATTCAGTCTAAATTGCGGCGATGATGATGTGGATTGATAATTTTCAGCCATAGATAAAATATCTGATTTCAGTCCTTCAACACCCTCACCAGTCAAATTATTAATTCGGTGGATTGCAATGGAATCAAAACCAATATCCTCCAATAATTCGGAAATATCCAGTTCAACCAAATCCAGCCATTCATCATCATTCACCAAGTCGGTTTTGGTCAAGGCGACGATTCCATTCGTCACGCCTAAGAGTGTCAAAATATTCAGGTGCTCACGAGTTTGGGGCATCACACCATCATCCGCAGCAATCACCAACAATCCAAAATGGATGTTTGCTGCACCGGCAGCCATATTTCGAATAAATTTTTCGTGACCGGGAACATCAATAATGGTAATGGATTCGGTGAGATAAGCAAACCCGAGATCAATCGTCATACCCCGTTTTTTCTCTTCGGCGAGCCTGTCTGTATTGGTCCCGGTTAAGGCTTTAACCAGAGACGTTTTACCGTGATCAATATGACCCGCTGTCCCCACCACAACCTGTGCCATGGTTAAACCTCCTGAATCGCAGTTGAGAGCCGTTTTATTTGAGAAGGCAATACGGCTTTCAGATCAATATAAAATGTATTTTTTTGGATATATCCAACAACGGGAATGGATCCACAACGGAATGCTTTTGCCAAATCCTTTGCTTTCCCTTTTTTGGGGGAAAATGACAAAGCAGTACTTTCAATCTTTTCCTCTGGCAAAGAACCACTTCCTGCCTCAACTTCAGAATTCACTCGTGAAATTCCCAGATCTTTAATTATTTTTTTTGTCAATAAATCCAAAATCTTTTGTCCACGGGTGTTTAATACTTTCCGCGATGTGGTGAGCATGGTAAGAGAAAGATTATCTTTAGAGAATGATTGGGATCGATAAGACCGTAACGTTTCTTCTAGAAGTCCAATCGTAACCTTATCGCATCTTAAAACACGATAAAGTGGATTTTTCTTGCAAGCATTGATCCATTTCTTGCGTCCTACCATGAGTCCGGATTGCGGTCCACCCAGGAGTTTATCTCCTGAGAATGATGTAATGTCCGGTCCAGAATTCACAATGGATTTCACCGGAATTTCGTCCGCTAGGCCCAACTGATTCATATCAAGCAAAGCACCGCTTCCCAAATCTGCCATGACGGGAATCTTATGTTTCTTCCCAAGAACGACCAGATCAGCCAAAGAAACTTCTTTGGTAAATCCTTTGACCACATAATTGCTGGTATGGACCCATAAGATTAATTTCGTCTTTTTGGAAATGGCTTTTTCGTAATCTTTCAAATGGGTGCGGTTGGTGGTGCCCACTTCTTTCAGGATTGCGCCACTTTTTTCAATAATATCGGGAATCCTGAAAGAGCCGCCAATTTCCACCATTTGCCCCCGGGAGCAGATCACTTCTCCGCCTCCTGCCATTTCGTTCAATGCGAGAAAAACGGCAGCAGCATTATTGTTCACCACCATTCCTGCTTCTGCGCCACACATGGAACTTAATTGATCCTGTATTATGGTTTGCCTATCACCGCGATTCCCGGATTCCAAATCAAATTCAAGATTAGCATAACCGTCTAGGCGATCGGCCAGATTTTTTAATTGTTTACCACGAAAGGGTGCGCGACCAAAACCGGTATGAAGTACAATCCCAGTTCCATTTATTACATTAACAAGTTTCGGCGCTGATTGTAATAAGACCTGAGATACAATATGGCTCAATAATTCTTCTTTTGTTTTAGAAAATATCCCTTTCTTTATATTTACCCTGATCTTTGATAATTCTAAATTAATAATATACTTTATATAATCTTCATGTAATCGGTTATGCCCACTTATCTCAAGTAGAACTTGATGTACAGATGGGCAGTCTTTCAGGGTCGTTTTCATAATAAGGGGCAAGAAGTTCTAACGAATCAGCCTTCAGTTCAAGGAGT
>JAPYRR010000093.1 GCA_029936885.1 Fidelibacterota bacterium
GTATCATGACTCAACATAATCGTTTGTCCATTTTCACACTTAATCACCGTTGTCACAATATCGCCACATTTGAATTCCACATCCGCATTGGGATGATCCAGTCCGCCTTGATCCACAATATATTTATGGAGTCCGCGACTTTGTGAAGCTGTGGATGTGAGATGAACCATCTTATTTCCGCGATTTATATCTAACATAGAACTCACAGGACCTAAACCGTGGGTTGGATACAAATCACCATTTCGATCTACCGAATGTTGCGTCCGCCATTTGGATTCAGAAAATCCTTTTTCGCCAAATTCCACGCCACCGCCATAAGGCTGTTTCCCATTATTGAATTTCACATGACGAAGATCATGTTGGTAGCCGCCTTGGCAGTGGAGTAATTCCCCAAATAATCCCTGTTGAACCATGTTTAAAACTGCCATCACATCCCGGCGATAACAGACGTTTTCCATAATCATACAGTGTTGACCCGTCTTTTCAGAAGTCCGGACCAAATCCCAGCAATCATCTACGGTCAATGCTGCCGGAACTTCCGTGCCAACATGCATTCCATTCTTCATAGCTGCAATGGCCATGGGGTGATGCCATTCCCAAGGTGTAGCAATATACACGCCATCTAAATCTTCATTCTTTACCATGTTCAGAAAATCTTCATCCCCATTCTTGTAAACCCGAGGTTCCGGTTTTCCCGCATCTTTCAGGATTCTCAATGCATTTTCGATCATGCCATCGTCAATATCGCAAATAGCAGGAATCTCCACTTCCGGATATTTTGTTGTTAGCCACAACATACCTTGCCCACGCAAGCCGGTTCCAATGAACCCCATTTTAACCCGCTTTTTTGCAGGTGATGAAAATAATGAAGTTGGCATCAGTGTTGCCGCCGCGCCGGCTGTAGCCGTTGTTTTAATAAAATCGCGTCTGTTTATTTTATTAGCCATACCTTGTTCCTCATTGATTTGGTTTTAAATCTTTTATATTAATTCTGACGGATAAAATGTACGGACTTTTATTCTCATCCCAATGTCCGTAGGTGGTGGTCACAATTTCACCATTTGGCAATATTTCCACGCCGGGATAGGCACAATCCCAATCATGTTTATTATCTTTAATTCGAATTCGGAATTCGCCGGGTTTGCCATTCACAATATCTTCATAGGTTCCAACCCATGCCACCCAATCACCGTGAGTTGGACTGTTGGGAGCAGTATCCCGAAATGAAATAAAAAGCCGGCCATCTTGTAAATATTTTCCTGTATGACGATCGCCAGTAAGTTCTCGTGGAAGTTCCACAGGATCGCTCCAAGAATCACCTTCATCGTTGGAATAGATCACATGGGAATTTTTACTCCGACTGTTTTCTCGCAATAATGCCGCTAGTTGATTTCCATCCGGTGAGCGAATGATTCCCGGCTCGCAAAGGTGAATTTCATTATTTTGGTAAAAAGGCAACGGATGAGACCAAGTGAGCCCGCCATCAGTGGAATAGGTTTGATACAAAGTGAATATGCCCGTCCACTTTCCATCTTGTGTGAAATACCGTCCATCATCGTGAAACATTGCGAGATAATGTCCCGGTATTTTCAGATCGACTACAGCACCCATTACAACGATTCCACCCCAATCACCAGCAGGACGAAGCGCTGACCAAGTGTTACCATCGTCTTCTGAAACAGCCAGTCTTGCAGGATAAAGTCCGGACCAGACGATGAGCCGTTTTGTTCTTGAAGAATCAACCACACGATGGATGGTTGGCACTTCCTTGCTAGTGGACCAATTATGGGGAACAGGAATTCGATTCGACCAAGTTTTCCCGCCGTCTTCACTGCGCTTGTAAATAATTTCTCCCTTTCCGTGACCTTTGGGGTAAACAACCAGAATCGTTTTGCCGTCCTCTAAAAGTACCGTTGTTGGATGGCCTAAATAAACGTCATTTTCCTTATCGACAATTGTTTGAAGATCGATTCGGTTATCCAGTTCGATGGTGGGAATGGAAAATGGTATTGGATCTGAACCGGATAATAATGAAAAGAGTAAAAAAAGATGTAAAGATCGAATCATCTCAAAATAAATCCATTTTTTAACGGATCATTTGGATTGATCCAAAATGTGTTTTTTCCGGTAATAAAGGCATTCCCTTTCACTTCCGGTATTATTGCATCATATTTCCCGAAAGATCTTTTTTCAGAAACTTGGACAGAAAAAGTGGAGCCAATAATACTTTCAATGGTAATAGATTCTCCCACACTAATTTCGCCCCGGGCATAGTGCAGGGCTGCCCGGGCACTTACACCCGTCCCCGTGGGTGAACGATCAACTTCTCCGTCAGCAAATATACAAACATTGCGACTATGATGATTTGGGCTTTGTGCCCGTCCGGTAAAAATTGTTCCATAAAGAAAATTCATTTCCGGTTCACTTGGATGATCCATTTCCACAGATTCCATAACGGCTCGTTTAATCATCATTCCTTTTTGGATCAATGCATTATGGTGCTCTTCTGTACAATCCAAGCCAATTTGCTCAACATCCACAAAAGCGTAAAATGCTCCACCAAAAGCAAGGTCATATTGGATTGTTCCTAGTCCCGGCACATTCACTTTTGCATCCATGAGTTGAACAAATGAAGGCACATTATGGAATCCAACGCTAGTGATTTTCCCATTTTTCACTTCCGCATAAGATCGAATAAATCCCGATGGCACATCCATTTTCACTTCTGTGATGGGCTCTATTTTTTTAATTAAACCTGTTTCAACAAACACTTTTGTTAATGCGATTACCGCATGACCACAACCTGTGGAATAACCTTCATTATGAATAAAAATGACACCAAAATCTGCATCAGGTGTTTCTGCTTCAACAATAATTGCCCCATACATATCTGAGTGTCCCCGGGGTTCCCACATGAGCGCTTTCCGAATTGAGTCAAATTCATTTTTTGCACAAGCGCGTTTTTCTAATAATGTTGCTCCCTTTAGATTCGGGAAACCTGAAATAATGATCCGTAGCGGTTCCCCGCCAGTATGGGCATCGATGATTTGAATCTCAAGCCAATCTTCAGGGGCTTTCCAATCTTTCAGTTTTTCAATTTCTATCATTTACAAATAATCTAAATGCGGGAATTTCCTGCCAATTGCATAAAATGGGATGCCATTTTACTATTAATGATTCTTGTCCGCTCCGTTCAAAATATTGAACTTCAAATTTATGGAGTCCTTTTTTTAATACCATTTCTCCGGAAATTGTTTTTCGGCCATGCAGCCCATCATTATCCACCACAGGAAATCCATTAATAAATAATCTGGATCCATCATCGGATGTAGTTTGAAATTCATAGGTTCCGCGCTTCTCAATATGGAGCGATCCTTTAAAAACATGTCCAAAATCATTTTTCTTTTCCGAGTCCAAGTCAAAGTTGAAAACTGTTTTTTCTTCAACAATTTCCGAATCCAACATTTGGTCACAGTTTTCCCATTGTCCCTCATATGTTTGTCGAATGAGACCATGGCTTTTGTCCAAAATATTAACTGGAACTGATACAACTTTACTGGGCTGAAATCCATCTGCAAAGGCTTGGATATTTAGCATGGTACTTTTGTTCAAGGAAAAGGGGCCGTTATACTTTTTTCCATATCCTTTCGTCACTTCCCGATTCCCAAATGTATATCTCAATTCTGATGTGGAATCATTTGGAATAAAAGTTATTTCTGCCTTCCCGTCTTTTTCTAAAATTTGAACACTGGGCTTGTCCAGGAATGGGAGAACAGGGATTTCAAAAACATAGACAGGTGAATTTTCAATTATCTCCTTAAGGTTTTTGGGGAGTTGGATCATTAGTTTATTCCGCCGATTTCGCCAGTTGAATTCTTCAGCAGTGCCTAAAAGTTTAATACGCTCCATTCCTGTAGCTTGAATACCATTCAAGGTCAAATCACCATTTGAGATATTTTCAATAAAAGCGTAGAGAGATTTACGATCTTTCGATAAAGTATATTTCACTTTTCCATTGTTGGATTGGGTGATTCGGTTCACGGTTGTTTCATAAATGCCTTCACCATTTTTGTCCAGCCAAACGCCAATATCTTTTAAACGATCAACCATAATTTCTGGAATCGTGCCATCCGCCTTGGGTCCAATATTCAAAAGTAAATTTCCACCACGACTTACAATATCCACCAAAAGGCGAATCAATTCTTCTGATGTGTTATAATCTTCTAAATTTTCATTCCGATTGTATCCAAAAGATTTTCCAATACCCCGACATTCCTCCCAACCGCGTCGAATAAATTCTTCATTCATGGAACCGGAGTTCGGGTCATATTCCGTAGAATAATATCCACCATGTTTAAACCGGGTTTCACCACCCCAACGATCATTCACAACCACATCTTCAGGTGCGTTTGATTCGTTATATAGCCAAGCCAAAAATTCTTCACTACGCCATTCTTGGCTATTACGGTCCCATTCGCCATCCGCGAAAATAATAGAGGGCTCGTAGCGCTGAACCACATCCTTGAATTGGGGCAACATGTGGTCGTTCACATATATGGGTACATTGGTGGGATAATCTTCGTGATCCCATTCGTATAAGGAATAGTAGAACCCTGATTTGAGCCCGGAATTTTTTACAGCTTTGTTCAAATCGCCAAGAAGATCTTTTTTCGCAGCACCATCCACAGAATTATATCCATTGCTTTCTGCACTGGGCCAGAGACAAAAACCATCGTGATGTTTGGAAGTGAGCACAACATATTTCGCACCGGATTCCTTAAACAGATTTGCCCATTTGTCCGGTTCATATTTTTCCGCCTTGAATAATTTGATGAAATCTCGGTAGGGGAAATCCTGCCCATAGTTTTCTTCATGATATTTGAGTCGTGCGCTGTCGCCTGAATTCAGTCCATTAAGATACCATTCGGCATAACTTCCTTTCGGTCCCCATGCCGGAACGGAGTACAATCCCCAGTGAATGAAAATCCCAAACTTTGCATCTTTGTACCATTGGGGCGTGGGACGAGAATCCAATGATTCCCAGTTGGGCTCATAATCTTTTGCAGACATGGACATAATAGATATCAAAATTAATCCAAGGAACCTCA
>JAPYRR010000094.1 GCA_029936885.1 Fidelibacterota bacterium
TCAACAATACCGCCTCCATTTTCTGGTAAGGGCGTTGTTACGTCTGGGGCAACAATATCTACGCCGCCAATATCCAGACCAATAATTTTTATGGCTCGTTCTGCAATATGTACATTTGCAGGATGTACAGAATCTAATATATCAATAGCGGTTCCACCCGTTGACAAGTTTGCCGTGGTCTTTAAATAAAGGATCTCGTCTTTATCTAATACGGAATCCAAGGTATACCCAGCATCGGAGATAAGTCGCTCGGCCTGGGAGTCAATATCAATTTCTGTTAAAACATTTTCATGTCCGTATCCACGCAGCGGATTTTCGTTTTCTTTATCAATGAGTTCTTGGATTGAAAGTTTTCCATTCCCCTTAACGTGGGCAGGAATTCTTTTTGCTGCCGCAACTAGAGTTCCATTAATAACAAGAAACCTAAAATCAGCACCATCTAGCATTTGCTCAATAATTACATAGCCATTTTTTGACTGTTTCATCGCAGCTTCGTAGGCGATCTCAAAATGGTCATCATTATTTACGCCTACTGTAATTCCGCGCCCATGATTACCATCGGATGGTTTCACTACAAGAGGATATCCAATCTTTTTAATCGCATATTTGGCTGTTTTGTAACGACTTGTTTCTACTCCTCTTGGAACAGGAATGCCCTGGTCTTCTAATAGGCCTTTGGTTTCCCATTTATCTTGGGCAAAGTCAACAGCAAGACTTCCCGTTTGTCCCGTCATGGTGGCGCGAATTCGCTCTTGGTTTTTCCCATAGCCTAATTGAACCAGAGATCCACGGTTTAAACGGAAAAAGGGTATGCCGCGCTTTACAGCCTCCTCAACAATAGAAGATGTACTTGGCCCTAGTTTATATTCTTCCCGTAATACTTTTAATTCTTGGATTATTTCATCAAGTTTTAGATCGTTCCCATCGATAAGGTTCTCGCAGAAATCTACGGATAGTTTGGCTGCGTGTTTGCCAACCTCCGCTACAACATAAGAAAAAACAACATTATAGACACCGGGAGTATGGGTTTCCCTTGTGCGACCAAAACCCGTATCCATTTCTGCCAATGTTTGTAATTCGAGCGCAACATGTTCAACAACATGTCCCATCCATGTTCCATCTTTTACTCGTTCAAAAAAACCGCCAGGAGTTCCTACACTACATCGATGGTCATATAACGAAGGCAATGTTTCTTTTAAACGCTCATAAAATTGATCCAATTTACTTGTTGGTTTTTCTTCAAGTTGGCCAATGTTCAGGCGCATTTGGATGCAGGGTCGTAAGCTCCAATAATTGGGTCCTGATAAAACCTGTATGTTCTCAATGGTCATATAACTCATAATACAACTTCACTTAAATTTTGTTTTTTATTAAAGAATTGTAATTTATCGGATTTAATAGGTTCCCGTTTGGCTAAATCATATCCAAAACCCTTTGTTAAAACGTGGAACTTCATTCCGCACATAGTTATTGGGTCTGAGCCAGATGAATTGCTAAACCCTGTAAAACTCATTTCCTCGCCGTCCAATACGGTTACTGAATTTGAGCCATAGACCCGACAAATATGATCATCAATTATATGAATTGCAGTATTTTCATCAATGCCAACTGCCAGCTCTCCAGGATTGGATGAAACGGCACTTGCCATCCGGTAAAGCCTGTTTCGTTCCCGGAAATGTTGATCTATGATTACACCATCTAGTATGCCAAGCCCACTAGATATTTTAATCGTATTTTTTCTTGGATTAAATGATCCTCGTCCACCAGCAATCATGATTCGACTTACTATCGATGCGCCAGCACTGGTACCGCCATAAACCAAACCGTTCTCTATTTTTTCAACTAGATATTTTTGAAAGGGCGTTCCACCCATTGCTCCTACGAGTTTAACTTGATTTCCCCCTGTAATAAACACCCCATCCGCTGTATCTAAAAGGTCCCGATTCTTTTTATGAATACCATCTCTACGATCCTGAAAAAGAATACAATCAACTTTGGACGCTCCGCCCTTAAGAAAAATATCACGATAGTTGTTGGCAACTTGTTCGGGAAATGCAGATGCTCCGGAAATAACGACTATGTTTGGAGATATACCACAAAGAGATAAAAATTGCGATAGCAACTCTCCCTTTGGTTTTCGGTCTTCATTGCCACCGATTAAGAATAAGTTCTTTTGATGTTTCAACCCTGGCTCACTTGTTAAATAATAAGAAAAATGAAGATTATAAAATTACAGATTTAACCCAAATTACAATGGGTATAAAATTTAAAAAAGTTAATTATTTTATGAATTAATATAGTTTTTTTAGAGCAGCGCTCAGATAAATTAAATTACCATTTATAAATGAATTATGAATTTTGCTTCCCTTTACGCCAGCGTAAGATTCAAATATTTTTCTTATAGGAAAAGGTACTTTTTCTTGGATAGCTGATTTCCGTTTTTTGCTCATTTTATCCAGAGCAATAATAATATTTTTAGTAATATCTTTTTCTTGAACAATTTCTAATCCAGAATTTTGGAATTGATTTGAGATCAATTCTCGATCTTTCCCGGCCCTAAGATCACACCAAAGAAAATAACCATCGGGTTTTAATACCCGCTTTACCTCATTGAGAAATTTCTCCATATTTCCATAACAATGAGAAGATTCTACATTAAGAATAATATCAAATTCTTCATCTTTAAATGGGATATTTTCAGAATCACCTTCGGTAAAAAATAAATTCGGTACTTTGTGGATTTCATTACATAACTCAATGGCTGTCTTTGATATATCTATTCCGCGAACACAAGCGGGGTTTAAATATCGAGTAACATAAGATGCGCCACCTCCTCGACCTGCGCCCACTTCCAAAACAGTTTTTCCCGAGATATCAACCTGTGTTGCCACGTGATGATAAAGGTGAATGGGATATCGTTCATTTTCATCATCTGGAGAAATATTTGGAAAAAAGCGATCTTCATAATATCCGTAATTCATGAATTTAAAATCAGAATTATTAGCTCGGGCGGCAAAGACATTATACCACCATTTCCAAAATCCACGCTTTGTTCCGGGTGTCATTTGGATAATGAATGTAAATAGTTTTTGAAACATTTCTAACATTATGAAAAAGCTGTGATGGTGACAAGGGCGGACTTAAAGCCTGGAGTCTGGGACAATGGGTCCACGTCCCGACCGATGAGAGAATTCACCTCGGGGTAATACATAAGCACAGCACCTTGTTTAATATTAAACGGTCTCGCTAAAATATATTTTATTTCACCGATATTACTTTTTATCAGTACACATTCATCATTCGCGAAGCCCATATTTTCCATATCGCTTTTATTCATAAGGACCACATCACGTCGATCTTGCCCTCGATAAATATCGTCATCTTCGTACACAACTGTATTGAATTGACCCTCGGAGCGAACGCTGATTAACTGGAATTCGCCATCTTTTAATGGCTCCAAATTGGGAATGGGGTGATAAATAAATTTTGCTTTTCCAGATTCGGTGGAGAAGATTGGTTTGTGCAAAATTCGGTCCGGAATTTGAAACTCTTCTTTTGATTTACTTAAATCTTCAATGGACTCATACCCCGGAATAATTTTAGAAATAATTTTTCGAATGCTGTCATGATTTTTGAATTCTTCCCAATTAAAAATTCCATCATTCCCCAATACACGGCTAGCAATTTCAGAAATAACGTCCACTTCCGATTTCAGGTTTTGGTGCCGGTTTATGCCACCGTCACTTAGCCGAACGAAGCTAAACATGGATTCTTGAGTGGTGCTTTGTTTTTCCTCGTCTCGTGCCAATACGGGAAGAATTATGGTCTCTTTTCCTGTGCCCCATGCGTGTCCGGTATTTAAAGATGTGCTGGCATAAACCACAATCTCAATTTTAGAAAAGGCGTCGGTTGTGGCTGCGGAATCGGGATTGGAGCCGTAGAGATTCCCACCCAAACAAAATGCAAAATCCATTTCATTTTTCTCTGCCGCCTTGATGCAAGCCATGGTATCGTAGCCGGTCATAGTTGGCACCGAAACACCCTCGGTAGTAATGCGATCGAACACCGCTGATTTCAATGCAGGCGTTACGGCCATAGAACCCATTCCCTGAACATTAGAGTGACCACGGATAGGGAGGAGGCCAGCGTATTTTTTCCCAACCATGCCACGAAGCATAGCAAGATTCACGATGCTTTGAACAGTGGCGGTCCCATGGGTGTGATGTGTGATGCCCATACACCAGCTAAAAACCGTATTTTTTGAATCCGCATATTGTTGCCCGATGGATTCAATAACTTGGCGAGATAACCCTGATCCTAATTCAATATCATCCCAACTCAATTTTTGGATACTTTCTTTTAATTCTTCAAATCCATCTGTAGAAGATTCAATAAAACCAGAATCTATTTCGCCTTTTTCTAATATAGTTTTTGCCAAACCGTTGAAAAGGGCCAGGTCTCCGCCGGGTCTTACCTGTATATAATCTGATGCAATCTTAGAGCCAAAAAGCATACTCATGGGATCCGATGGAACCCGGAATTCCACCAATCCTTTTTCAATCACCGGATTTATCACAATCACTTTACCGCCCCGTTTACGGATATTATTTAGCTTTGTCAAAAGCCGTGGATGGTTCGAACTGGGATTGGCACCGATCAAAAAGAAGAGATCACAATGGTCAAGGTCTTCTAATTCGATGGTGGCGGTTCCCGTACCCAAAGACCCTGTAAGCCCCACGCCACTGGCCTGGTGACAATAATAGGAGCAATTATTGATATGGTTGGTCCCGAATACTCGAGCAAATAACTGGAGCAGAAAACCCGCTTCGTTTGAAGAGCGCCCGCTAAAGTAGAAAAAAGAACGATCAGGATTTGTTGTTTTTAATTTTGCCCCAATTCGATTAAAAACATCATCCCAACTTATTGGGGTATAATGTGTTGCTCCAGATTCTAACAGGAGTGGAGTCGTAATTCGGCCCGCATGTTCCAGTTCCCGAGAAGAAAATTTTCTGAGTTGTTCAATTGAATATTGTTGAAAGAACTCCGGTTGGATGGCGCCCTGCATATCCGCAGCCAT
>JAPYRR010000015.1 GCA_029936885.1 Fidelibacterota bacterium
CCCGGGAGGATTCGAACCCCCAACCTTCTGGTCCGTAGCCAGACACTCTATCCAATTGAGCTACGGGCGCATATAATATTATTTTCTAGATTTGAATTTAAAATATTGATTTAAAAGGAGAAAAATAATAAAAACCCTGACATATGTCGATTTAAAACAAATTCGGCGACCCATATGAGCCGCCGAACTTAAAAATGCATTTTATAATTTCAGACTATTTTATTTTACAAGAATCGCTTTTTTTGTATCAACATGGTTTTCAGTTTGTACCTGTATAAAATACATGCCTGATGATTGATCTGCAGCATCCCAATAAAATGTATGGAATCCAGATTTCATCATACGGCCATTTTCAATCACATCAACTAATTCACCCAGTGTATTGTAAACAGACACTTTTGTTAATGATTCAGTTGGAATTGAAAACGATAAAGTTAAAACTGGATTAAATGGATTTGGATATAAACTTTGAATTGTAGGTGTGCTGGGTAATCCAAATTGACCCAATGCGGATGATTCAGAAAACCGAACGCGAATCTCACCTGCTTTGGGACTTGAAACCACAGTATTTTGAAATGAGCCTGCAGAAATATTAGGTAAAGCAAGTTCTATCTTTTGTTGTGGATTTTGTCCCGTTCCATCAAATGCTAAAACTCTTATTTTTTGACCCAATTGTGAATAGCTCAATGACCACCCTTCGGGTAAAACAATTTTATTCAATTCATTAATTGAAATTTCACTAGAATAAGATTCGAATTGAAACCCACTAATTTTTTCCGGACTCGAAATTATGGCCATATCCCCATCTTCAGAATGTAAAATATCAAAGGTCCCATCTCCAGGAGGAATTCCCGTACCACTAAAATCACCATTCAATATCATTTGGACTAATCCAATAACATCTATCACATTCACATAAGAATCTCCGGTAATATTTGATGCTTCATATCCACAACTTTCAGTATCGCCATCTAAAATAATATCAACCAAAGACAATACATCCATTATATTTACAATGACGTTTCCATCCGTATCAACGCTACCGTTTGTATTCCCAATTACCCAAACATTTGCATTGTCACAGATATCGCAAGCATCACCCATTCCATCTAAATCGATATCTTCCTGTTGGGGATTATATACCTCAGAACAATTATCAACTGGATCATCTAATCCATCTTCATCTACGTCCGCAGGTAAATATTCTAAGGCTGCATCAATAGCCGCCATAATTTCAGATTGATTAAAACCTGAACTCGTATATACAACTTCCATGTTATGATCAAGAACAACATTATGAGGAATATATCCCATTCCATACATGTCCCAAGCCGCTGTATTAGCATCACCATCAATGATTGGGTAGGTTATACCAAATGTCTCTGCCCAACCCGTGCAGGAATAAGTTCCATAGTCAAACCCATTCGCAACCACCACCACAGGTGCACCTTGTGATTGATATTCTTGCCAAATTCCTTCTGTAATCGGAGCCTCCGATTGACAGGGGCTTCACCAAGATGCAAAAAGATTGATCCAAGTGACTTTATAAAACCCTTCATTTTCTGCACCATTGCATTCGGTATAGAGATCAAAATCGCCTGTACCATTCGCACAAATAGGCGTCGTAAAGTTTGGCGATATGTCACCCACTTGTAATGGCAGTGCATAAACACTACTCATGAGAGTGATAATTAAAAATAGTCTTTTTAACATGGTCTTTCTTCTGGAATAAGGTTTCTTAATATAATGATATTATATAACGGTATTCAATTTAAAAAATGGCGCTGTACGTCAGCTTTATTCCATCATTGAAAGGTGCGATTTGTCGGCAAATTCCATTACTGCAATATAATCCGCCCTGAATTGATCCATACATGATTGATAGTCTTTGTGATGCAGTTAAGTTTAATGCCAATTCAGCAGATACCCATCTTTGTTGACCGAATCTGGGTGGTGCCGATCGATCCCTTTTCCCTGTAAAATATTTTAGATCACCAAATATTAACGCTTCTAATGGATTATAATATGGATCAACGGTTTTAGGGCCATCAAATGCGTTTGATTGGTCATGGTTAATGGTTACAGACCATTTTGATGCTTTGCTCAAGGAGAAGGTAATCATTCGATTAAATTGAGTTTTTATCTTTTCGGAATTCCAATCAGTATATTGTGTTTCATAAATTACAAAAAATGAATCAGGATTTGTGGGATTCACTAAAGTCCAACTAGAATCTGATGCATTATAAGTTGTTGCATTTCCCGTTGAAACATTCTTTTTTTTCCGTTCCTGGTATTCAAATCCAATTTTAAAAGAATATCCATTATTGAGTGCATAAGATAATTCAAATGGGTAAGTAATGGAACTTACTTCCTGCCACATTTTTGATTCTAACTTATATTTAGTCGTATCGATCCCAATAAGAGATGAATCCGTATAGAACCATTCGTCTTGCCATTCTACTGAATCTGTATAAACCCAATTCTCTTTAATTGATAATTCCTGACCATCAAAAAATCGAATAGTTTTCATCACATCTTTATTATTGCCACGCCCAAATCGAAAATAAAAATTATCATCTAAGGCAAAACCGCTAATCTCCTGATAATTTTCCCAAAAAGGTAATGACGATTCATTTGAGCCGGGTAAAAATCCATCAATATGTTTATTTTCCCAATCAAAAGTAGTGATGGATTGCCAGGTATCATTTCGACTTAAATGGGCATATTGTGTCAATAGTGTTAATCCGAATGGCAAAGGACCTGTCAGAGATAATTGTACACCACGTTCATCATTATAATTATAAGGGTGCACAACTCGGCCCAGTAATGTTGTATTCTGTTCTCGACCTAAAGTTGGCATCATTTGAAAACCAATCCTGTTCCCATATTCATCTGCAGTAAAATCTCCATGTCCTCGATCAAATACATATCGTTTGTATTCTGTTGTAAGACCCCAATTTCCAAGATAAATATTCAGATTACCATAAACGCCATATCCATTTTTTAATGTATCAAAGGGTGAACCTGGAAATAAATTTTCTTTTTCAGTTGATTTTTTATCAACATATTCAAGAAATAAATCTGCATTAGCCAGCATCATAGAGCCATAAATACCATTTAGCTCATGATTGACATAGGCTTCGCCAAAATATTTTTGATGAGTTTCGTTTGAATGAAGTTGAGTAAGGCCGATTGAAAATATATCCCAATCATATTGCGCTTGGTTACCATACATGCTATGGGAATTTTTAAAATAGGGTACTCTCAAATCATTACCGAAATACCAAATATCTGAATTACCGTTTAAATGGCTTATTGAAAGTCCTCCATTTGTATAACCAAAATAAAGACCTCTGGTCCCATTGTCATAATTGGTTGTCTGGTCATCAATTTGGTTAAAAGCCAGTCCTCTTCCCCAAATTTCGTAAATATCTCCTAACTTTAAGGTAAAATTGTCTTTTTCGTATTCAATCCGGAATTTTCGAATATCATTAATTGGGAATCCAACTTCAGGAGGATTGGAATATTCATACTGTACCCATGCCTGTATATCATTATAAAAAATATTGAGATCTAATCGATTTTCTGAATAGGAGTAAAAATCATAATTATCTCCATAACTGGCTACTATTGATGCGTTATAATCTAGATCATTACTAAATAAAACTGTAACCGAAACAATAAATAAAACCACTTTTTTCATATTATGAATCTTTTGATTCTGCTTCAGTATTTAAACCCAGAATTTCTTTGATTTGGTTTTCAATTTCAACTTCTTCGCCAGGCATATAGCCTTGATGACGCCATTTAATTGTGCCATCTTGAGCCACAAGAATCAGGGTTGGCATGATCAATCCGTTCAATTTTTTGGCTATTTTTTGATTTGGATCCAGCGCAACAATAAACTGGTGGTTTTTGCTTCGGATAAAAGATTTTACCTTTCCTATACTCCGCGGCGTATCTTGATTAATCATTAATACTTTAAACCCATTTTCCGAATATGTTTGATGGTACGTATCTAAATGCTTCATAACTAATTTGCACGGTTTACACCAGGTCGCCCAAAAATCAATCATTAGTGGACCATCTTCTAAAAGGTCGTAGATAGATGTTGTTTTCCCATTTAACAACTTTATTTTCAAATCTGGAATTAGATTACCAGATTCATTTTCCTTTGCAAATAATAAAACATTAAAACAAAGTAGTGTAACTATTAATATATTTTTCATTGAATCAATCCCTGAATTACGAAAGGTTTTTTGAGTATATATCTCTCATTTCATTTATTTAACGGAACTGGTTGTTTTAACACTCATATACCCAAAATATAAATAGTAATAAAAAAAGCCGATGAAAAAACATCGACTTTTTAAATGAAATTCTTTGAATAAATTAAAGATCAATTATTTCCGCTCAATATCATTTGAGCCAGTAAAATAACATCAACAACATTTACATAGTTATCACCATTGATATTCATGACGGGTTCCTGACATTCATTAACGTCACCCAAAATCAAATAATCCACAAGCGTGAGAACGTCAATTAAATCAATAATAGGCGTACCGTCCATATTTGCATCACCATTTAAGTTACCCAGTATGTAAACTAAGTTATTACAGGGGTCACATACATCGCCGATTAAATCACCATCTTCATCTTCCTGGCCAGGATTATATACACTTACGCAATTATCATCTCCATTTAATATCCCATCATCATCAATATCTGGATTCATATCGTTGATGTTGACTTCAGTGACCTGGTAAATCTGCTTCGTGCTATAATTTTGTACGATCGCAACAATTTTAACACTATCATGAACCCAAGCATCACTTAGATCAAATGTCCCAGAAAATGTTTGGTTTTCACCGGTTGAACTAATGGTCAAATTTTCCGTTGTTAACCAGTTTCTTACTACATTATTTGCATTATGATACATAGCCACAGCACCCCAGTAAGACCAGATATCATCTTCAACGACAAATATGTCAACTTTTTGATTTGAATTACTCATATCGGCATCCATAGAAATCGTAACATCGTAACCCACCTCAGTTTCACCTGCAAATCCATTTATCTCTATATCATAAGGGGTTTCATCCCCTATCATACTATTATAAATATTCATAAAGGAATTATACATGGGTTGCCAATTCCCATTGGGGTAACCACCTACTGTTTCTGTTACACCATTCCACTGTGTGTGTGGAATACCGCCTACGCCATACATGGCTCCCCTTTGACTATATTCAGATGGTAAATCAAAATCAGAATTACCTGGCGTGTAATTTGGGCTATGCCATTCTATTGTAAATAATGTTTCTGGAAATTCATCCAGCATTTCTGCAATCGCGAAACTCGCGGATGGGCAGTAGGGTCAGTTAAGCCCAGTAAAATCTTCTACGAAAACTTTCTGGGATGACCTGGAAGCTTTTTCAACGGCGGTGCGTAATTCCTGCATCGCAATATCTATAGGATCAAGTTTTTGCGCAAAAGGAATCGATAGGGTTAGGAGTATTAATATTTTTTTCATAACTCTCATTTCTCTTAATGTGTTAAAATGGGTTCTATAAAATTAACGATGTATAATGATAAAATACTTAAAGTATGTCCAATTTGAATCATTAAGCTTACTAATTAAGTTTTTTTAAATATTCATTAGCTTAAAGTATTGGATCCAAAAATGATTTAAGATCGTTTTCATTAATGAATTTTAAACTGACATTATTTAGATATTCGACTTCAGAGACAGGCAATGTAAACTCATAAACAGCTTCAATTTCTACAGTTTCCATGGCAACTTGCAAGGACCATCCTCCTACTTCAAAATCAATTAAAGGTGAAAATTGATGTTGAGGAACATACAATACTTTATCACTTGTTTTTGAATGCCAATATCCTTCAGGAGTATCTGCAACAACAATAAGAATATTTTGATCCTTATCAAAAACTCGCATTACGGGAATGGTGCGAAATGCACCAGTAGAAATTGATTCCACATGACGTTTGGGAAAATTAAACGAATTCTTATCAAAATAAAATATTGTAACTGACCCATTTTGTTCCAAGCCTGAATAGGGAAGAGTTGTAAGCATTTCTTTAATTATTTTATCTTTTAATTTATAAATAATCGGGAATCTAACTGTCATATAAAGCTCATCATCGTGATGATAATCAAATTCCGGACGTAAAAGTTCTACATCATAGGGATTCGCCAAAAGCTGGTCTAGCACCATTGATAACATTCGAGTATTTATTTCATTCTCTGGGTTATCCTCAACTTTTCTATCGACATTAAAATCCATTGTCCACTCACCATCACCATATTGTGGAATCTTTTTCTTGGGGATATCTAAATTACGTTTTCTTGCGTCCAGCAAATTATCCATAGAACTTTCTAATTCCGCAATCTTATAATCTAAATTAGAAGCAACTTTCTCTGTGGCTGTTGATACTGGATGACGTTTTCGTTCCTTTACCGGTTCATCAAATATTGGGAATAATTGGGCAGTTTGTTTTGCTCTTTTGGGCAGAAAAGGTATCACCATATCTCGAACCGCACCCCCAACAGATTTATTTAATGCTGGAATATGGCTATATACTTCGGTTACTTGTTTTTTATCTACCTCATCCCAAGTAGCAATATCAACCATTTGAATGGTTACATGAACTTTATCTAATTGTCTATTATATTTTCCAAGAATAAGGAAGTTTCGGGACCCTCTAGGTTGTTTCAACATAAGAGTCCGATCGTTCATTATTTCTTCTAAATCGTCTTTATTTTTTAGACTAATCCCATATTTTCCCATTAATTCTTGTTGAACCATATCAGATAGTCCTGATGCTATCCAGCCAACGGCAGGGTCATTTTGGACATTGTCAAAAGGTAATAAATAGACGTATGTCAACGTTTCTCTTGCAGACAGAATAGATAATAATAGTATAATTGGAATGATTTTTAGCATCCGTTTGTTCAGTTTCATGATTTCAAATTAGGGGTAATCAATGGGTTAATCCAGCCCAAAATCGACCTGAATTATTTTCCACCTTGTTTGATGAATTTCGCCCATGAATCCCTCAAAGAGACTGCACGATTAAAAACAAGGTTTCCATCAGATGAATCTTTTTCATCCAATACAAAGTATCCATTTCGTTCAAATTGATAGGTCAACTTCTTCGGCGTTTTCAGGCTTGGTTCACATTTTGATTTTGTCAATATTTTACAGGATTCAGGATTCAAATTTTGTATATAATCATCTTTTTCATCAGGATTCTCAGATAAGAATAATCGGTCATAAAGTCTTACAATCGCATCCACAGCGTGGTGAGATGAGACCCATTGAATGGTACCCTTTACCTTTCTACCATCTGGCGCAGATCCACCTTTAGTTTTAGGATCATAGGTACAATGTAATTCTACAACTTTACCATTTTCATTTCTGATGACTTCATTACATGTGATGAAATAGGCATAGCGAAGTCGAACTTCCCTACCGGGTCCAAGTCTAAAAAACTTTCGAGGGGGGTCTTCCATAAAATCAGATTGTTCAATAAATAATTCCCTCGAAAACGGGACATCCCGTTTTCCGGCATCTGAATCTTCAGGATTATTGATGGCTTCTAATAGTTCCGATTCCCCTTCCGGATAATTGGTAATTACAACTTTCAAAGGATCTAAAACGACCATAACTCGTGGCGCTCTTTTATTTAAATCATCACGTAAGGCATTTTCTAATCGAATTACATCAATAATTGATTCACGTTTTGTAATACCAACATTTTCTGAAAAATTTCGGATTGATTCCGGAGTGTATCCCCGTCTTCGTAATCCAGAGATTGTTGGCATCCGTGGATCATCCCATCCATCAACGTGATTTTCATCCACAAGTTTTTTCAATTTACGCTTGCTCATTATTGTAAAATTCAAATTAAGTCGGGCAAACTCAATCTGTTGTGGATGGTAAACATTTAATTGGTCCAAATACCAATCATAAAGTGGACGGTGATCTTCAAATTCCAAAGTACAGATTGAATGCGTAATCTTTTCAAATGAATCTTCCAGCCCGTGAGCCCAATCATACATGGGATAAATGCACCATTTGTCTCCAGAACGATGATGGGATGCATGTAGAATACGGTATATGACAGGATCGCGCATATTCAAATTTGGATGAGCCATATCTATTTTTGCTCGAAGTACTTTTTCACCATTTGCAAATTCGCCATTCTTCATTCGAGAAAATAAATTCAGATTTTCTTCAGGACTCCGCTCCCGGAATGGGCTCTCAGTTCCGGGTTCTTTCAAAGTGCCGCGTGAAGTACGAATATCATCTCCCGAAAGATTGCAGACGTAAGCATTCCCTCTTTCAATTAATGTCACTGCTTGAGCATACATTTGATCAAAATAATCAGATGCGTAAAATAATCGGTCTTCCCAATCAAATCCCAGCCATTTTACATCTTCAATAATAGAATTAACATATTCTTCCTCTTCTTTTACAGGATTCGTATCGTCAAACCGAAGATTACATTTCCCATTATTTTTATCAGCGAGGCCAAAGTTTAGGCAAATGGATTTGGCATGGCCAATATGAAGATATCCATTTGGTTCAGGTGGAAAACGAGTGTGAACTCTATTTCCCCATTTTCCGGATGAATTGTCTTCATCAATAATTTTTTGAATAAAATTCACTGAGTCTTGTTGTATGTCTTTCATATTTATAAAGTATTGATAGCGTATTTGATTCTTCTGAGACAAGCATCCTTTCCAACAAGGTCCATGACTGCAAAAAGGGACGGGCCATTCACAGTCCCACAAATGGCTAATCGAACCGGTTTCATCACTTTCCCAAATCCTAATTCCCGTTCTTCCATAAATGATTTCAATTTTTCTTCAAGGGATTTAATCTCCCAATTATCAATGGTTTCCAAAATGTATCGGACTGATTCTACAATGTCTTTTGTTCCATCTTTCCATGTTTTACGAACTGTTTTTTCATCGAATTCAGTTGGATCATTAAAATAATAATTAGACTGGTCCATAAGTTGAACAAGGGATTTTGAACGACTTTTCATTAGATCAATAACATTTAGGCAATATTCATGAGATTCGGAATTTCCCCAAGTATCGTTAACTAATTTAATATCAGAAATAATAGTTTTATTAGATTGCATTGCAAGATGCTGACCGCTGATCCAATTCAATTTTTTCTCGTCAAAAACAGCACTTTTTTTATGGACCTTTGATAATTCAAATTTTTCAATGATCTCATGAAGTGACATCACTTCTTCTTCCGTTCCAGGATTCCACCCCAACAAAGATAAATAATTCAATAATGCTTCTGGCTGAAATCCATCATCACGATAAGATTGAACACCTGTAGCACCATGACGTTTGCTCAAACGTTTTTTATCTTGCCCAAGTATCATGGGCAAATGAGCAAATGTTGGGACATTCCATCCGAGGGTTTTATACATCAGAATTTGCTTGGGTGTATTTGAAATATGGTCTTCTCCACGAATCACATGAGTAATTCCCATATCATTGTCATCCACAACATTGGTTAAATTGTAAACGGGGCTTCCATCGGAACGAGCAATAATAAAATCATCGATTTCTGAATGTTCAACTTTAATGGTACCATAAATTAAATCATCAAAAGAAGTTTCACCTGATTCTGGTGTTTTTAAACGAATAGTAAATGGGTTTCCATTATCTATTTCTGATTGAATTTCAATATCGGATCGTTCACGCCATATCCCTGGATATGAATAAGAGTTTGTTTCCTCTCGAATTTTATCCAATTCATCTTTAGTTGAAAAACATCGATATGCTTCACCACAATCCAAAAGGCTATCGATTGCAATTTTATATTGGTTTGTTCGTTGGGATTGAAAAACAAGATCTTCATCCCAAGTAAGCCCCAACCATTTCATGGATTCACAGATCTGATTTGTGAATTCCTGTTTTGATCTTTCCAGATCTGTATCTTCGATCCTAACTAAAAATTGACCTTGATTATGATGTGAAAATAAATAATTGAAGAGAGCCGTCCGGGCACCACCAATGTGGAGTTGTCCAGTGGGACTTGGGGCAAAACGGACGCGTGGATTCATAAAATAATTAGATAAAAGATAGAATGGAAATTACTTATGAGATTGAATGCAGAAAAGCTTAGAAAATAAACATAAGAATTTTTTAGATTTTATAACCGACCCAAGAAATGAAATAAAAAAGGGGACAATTAACCAACTCGAGAAGTAAACGGAAGGTATCGCATATTTGTGTAACGACCCGCGAAAAATACCGGTGCTAATGTATGCGATACGGATGTTTGCGGAGGGGGAGGGATTCGAACCCCCGAAGGGTATAAACCCTTGCTGGTTTTCAAGACCAGTGCATTCAGCCAGACTCTGCCACCCCTCCGGGTGTGTATAAATTAAGTGCGGAGAGAGTGGGATTCGAACCCACGGTACGCGTAAACGCACACACGCTTTCCAAGCGTGCTCCTTAAGCCACTCGGACACCTCTCCAAAAGATATTATTCTTTTGCCGTTTCGGATTCTTCACCTAATTCTTCTGATGATTCTTCATTTTTTGAATCTTCAGTAGGTGAATCTTCAACAGGTCCATCTTCAACGGGTACTTCTACTTCAGCAACTGTTTCTTCCGCTGGAGCTTCGTTTACCACAAATTGAGACAGGTCAATATCTGCTAGGTTTGCAGCTTCATCCAAACGTTTAAGAGCCACATCAAGTTGTTCTCCTTTTGCAGAACGAACCATTTGTTCATTAAATCGCCACTGTCCTGTTTTTTCAGACCTTACACTTTTTACATATTTAACATATACTGCAGCTTTATCTTTTGATCCTGCAGCTTTATCAGCGAAACTTTTTTGTTTTTTTGCCATTATTTATAATTCTCCTGAGAAATAAGCCGGCGAATTTATTAATCAATCCAACCAAACTCAACGATTATGAGGATTTTTACTCTGTTCTTTTTCTTTCATTTTAGCAGTGGCTAACTTTCTCATGTCTACCACCCTATCATGTTCATCTACAATTTCAACACCCAGAAGTGTTTCAATAGCATCTTCCAGGGAAATAAGACCTGTAATTGTTCCAAATTCATCTGTTACCATAAAGATTTGCTGCCGCCGTTTTACAAATTGAGCCAATACATCTGAAACCGATTCCTTTTCCGTGACAGTATGAATTGGTTTCATTAACTCTGACACTTTGATATGAAATTGATCTTCGGCTTGTTTATTAACCAATGTATACCGATTCACAAAACCAATAATTTGGTCCATATTATTTTCGAAAACCGGAATCCTTGAGAATGCGATGGGAGAATTTTTTTCTACAACTTCCCCAACAGTTTCATTTTGCTCTAATGCGAATACAACGGATCTTGGTGTCATTACTTCTTCCACTGGAATTTTGTCTAGTTTAATCAGGTTTTCAATAATATCGCCTTCCTGTTCATCAATGGATCCTTCATCTTCACTGATTTCTGCCATTGCCAGTAATTCTTCTCGAGACGCTTTTGATTCACCTCCATTTTCACCACGGTTAATAAACCGAGACATAGACTCAGATAATACAACAAAAGGCCAAGCAATTACCATGAGCCCTCGGATGGCTATTGCTGTAAATGCAACGAGAGATTTATTGTAAACTACACCAATTGTTTTTGGTATAATTTCGGATAAAATCAGGATGGATAAAGTTAGGATACCCGAAGCGATGGTCACCCATTCATTTCCAAATATTTTTTGGGTTTGTGCCCCTACACCAACAGCACCTACTGTATTTGCGATGGTATTAATCGTAAGGATTGCAGCGAGAGGACGATTGATATTTTTCTTGAGTTCCGCCATCATCTTGCCCGATCTATTCCCGCTTTTTTCCAAAACAGATACATGGGTAATAGATACACTTAAAAGTACTGATTCAAGAAGTGAACACAGGAACGACACAAAAAGTGCAGTCAAAAAATAGGTGATGAGTGCTGTCATTAACGAATGAATTTAGTGAATAAATTTGATAATGGGAAAAAAATCAGGAACGAATCCAACGAAATACTTCTTTTATAGTAACTTTCTTACCATAGAGTAACACAGCAGTCCTAAAAATCTTACCGGATATTTTCAACATAACCCAGCACGAAATGATCATAAGGATGGTGGTATAAATTATCTCAGGCATTTCTACGCTTCCTGTTCCCACCCGGATAATCATCATGAAAGGAGTCAAGGGTGGAATGTATGATGCGCCAATCGTGAATGCTGACCCGGGGTTTGTAATAAAATAAGATGCAAATACGATTGGAAGTATAGCCACGATGCTAATAATTCCACTGGATTGCTGTGCTTCTTGTTCTGATGTGAAAAAAGTTCCCATGGCAGCAAATATTGAGGCATAAAATAAATATCCGCTTATAAAATAGATCAGGAAAATCGGGATCTGGGAAAATTCGATAGTTGCCAATTCTTTATATTGGGTAGCTGCCAAGCCTACCGATAAATAAAACACCATTTGTGTTAAACCCAATGCGCCAAGACCCAGAATTTTCCCGTGCATCAATTCGTCCGGTGTCACAGAAGATAACAAGATTTCGATTGTGCGACTGGTCCGCTCTTCCATAACAGATCGTAATAATAATTGACCACTCATAAAAACGGTCATAAACAGGATCATTAAAAATAAATAGGGAATCAGAAAACTGGAAAGTTCATTCCCTGCTGATGTTTCCCCTTCTTCATCAATCTCAAATGTTTCAAATACAATTCGGCGACTCAGTTGTCCCACCAATGAAACATCTATATTTTGATCCAGCATGCGCTGCTCAATCACAACTTGGTTCAAGGTGCGGCTTAAATTTCGATAAATCTTGATATTGCTTAAGGACAAACTGAAATAATTGACCTGCCCTGTATCCAATATTGATGCCGGGATAAACATAAAACCACCGATCGATTTTGATACGACACTGTCCAATGCAATTTTTTCTGAATCAAACCTACTAAAAATAAATTGTGGATTCCCATCTTTCAATCGATAGTTACTATCCATCTGTGATTGAAAACGGTCAATCAGACTATACACGCTTTCATCATAGACCAAGCCAATTTCGGTAACATCCTCCGGTTCTAGATCCATGAGAATTGTGGGTAAATACATCATACCAGCCATGAAAAATGGCAGCCCAAATGTGGTAATCAAAAAGAGTTTCGTCTTTACACGGTTCATGTACTCCCACTTCAGAATCGTCCAAATCTGGCTCATGATGCTTTTTTCACTTCCTCGATGAAAATTTGTTCAAGACTGGGGATGTGGATCTGAAATGATTCTACCTTTACAGATTCGTTGATCCATAATAAGAATTCTCTGGGATCTTCAGATAAAACGCCTGAAATAGATGTATCCTTAATCTCAACTTCGGAAAAGAATAATTTTGCTTTTTCATTATCTAAATCACCGGAATATCGAACGTCCACCGCATCACTGGAATGGGATTGTTTTACATTTTCCAAAGCACCTTCTACAATTATTTTTCCCTTATTGATCAAACATATATTCGTACAAAGTCGCTCAACCTGTTCCATTTGGTGGGTAGAGAAAAGGATGGTCTTCCCCTCTTCTCGTTTTTCCTGGATGATCTCTTTCAGTAGAAGCTGGTTGAGTGGATCCAATCCGGTAAAAGGTTCGTCTAAAATCAATAAGGAAGGATCATGAATGAGCGATAAAATGAATTGGATCTTTTGCTGGTTTCCTTTGGAGAGTTCTTCAATCTTTCGGTTTCCTTGATCTCCAAGCGCGAAACGTTCCAACCATTCATTTGTCTTTGTTTTTGCATCCATCTTATCCAATCCGCGCAAAATTGCAAAATAAATAATTGTTTCTTCCAATTTCTGTTTTTGATATAAGCCCCGATCTTCTGGAAGGTAGCCCAGGTTTTCCCGACCAAGATTATTGATATTTTCACCATTCAGTTCAATAGAACCTGAATCTTGTTGGATGATGCCCATGATCATTCGAAGCGTGGTGGTTTTTCCGGCACCATTCGGACCCAAAAAGCCATAAACATCACCCTTTTCTACAACAAAGGAAACATCGTCAACGGCGTGAACCCCGTCAAATTGTTTCATAAGATTTGAAAGATTTAACAATTTAAAAATCTATGGCTGTACCATCGCAGAAGTCAGGGATTTTAACACCCAGTAATCTGGCAATAGTAGGTGCTATATCTACAGTGGCTTTACCATCGCTAATAAAACTTGATTTTGTTTTTTTATGCGAAAAAATTAAGGGGACATGTGTATCATAATCGTAGGGCGAACCATGGCTAGTTCCATACGGGTTTTTATAGAGATAGCCTGGAGTATTTAGAGGGAAAATCTCCGGTGTTTTATGTGGATGAATCATATGTTTTAATCGCAAAGTGATTTTGTCTGTTTCTGTACTGGCAATCACATCTTTTTTATAAATCATTCTTTCTATCCCTTCCACTTTCGAAAGATATTTATTCGCAACATCATAGATTTTCCTTGGATCAATTCCTGCTTTTTTTAGTTTTTCAAGATCGAGAAAATAATTTCCCCCGCTACGCACATACAAACCTCCTCCAAACCGTTCTTCAACCTCTTCATCAATCCATTCGAAAGCTTCGTTCAAATGCTCTTTATTGATTCTTCCACCAGAACCGCCTTGCTCTACAACATATTCAGGAAGTGGCAAGCCACCATGATCTGCTGTCAATACAAATTGTACATTTTCCAATCCAACGGTTTCGTCAACAAATTCTATAAAATCCCCTAACCATTTATCGAGTTTGATAAACGCATCCATAATCTCCTGGGAATGTGGGCCAAAATCGTGAATCATCCAATCCATTGCCGAAAATCCAATAAAGAGTAAATCAGGATTTGAATCTTGACCTAGATTCTCGTGGTGGATTGCTTCTTTCGCCAAATTGAGTAATTCACGTTCGAACCAAGGTCGCCCCATTAAAAATAATTTCGGGTCATCTTTTGGATTGATCCCTATTGGAAAAACTGGCGAATATTTTTCATTTAAATAATCGTCTAATTCTCCTTGATAAAAATCTTCTCGAGCATAGGTCAAATACACATCATCTTCTAATGATTTTGTCCACAATGAATCCTTGTACGATTCGGCATTCAGCGCACCATTAAAATCATTGACCCAATCAGGTAATTTATCTACATAATAATCGGAAGAAATGAAACTGCCAGCTTTATTATAATATAACGGTAGGTCAGGATTTTGCCCGCCAAGAAAAACGGCCGTTCTATCCTTTCCTCCAAGAGAAATCACTTTAGATTTGGGATAGATTGATTTTACCCAATCACCAATCCCTGTTGTATTATATCGGGAAAAAGACCGTGCTTTCCCATTTTTCGAACCAACGACCTTTGCATTAGGGTCTTCCACACAATTCACTTTCTTTTTTAGATCACGGTCATAAAAGCTATTTCCGATCACGCCGACTTTTCCCGGGTATTGACCAAACCCTATTGCGATATGTCCCGGTCCGGTGGCAGTGTAACTATGCTCATGGTGCGTATTTGTGAACCAAATACCGTGATCCATAAGCCAGCGAAAACCACCCGTATATAAATCATCAAATCGTGTCAATAAATCTGGTCGCATTTGATCTACCACTAGGGTGATAACCAGTTTAGGGATTTGGGGTTGAGAATAGTTACAAGAGAAAGATAAAAAGGCTGCAAATAGAGGCAGCCATAAATAACTACGGATCATTCAATTACCTTTAAAAATCGTCGTTTACCTACTTTTAAAATTTGGTCTCCTTTTGGAGAGATTTTTGCCTGAATATCTGAAACAGATTCACCATCCAATTTTACCGCACCTTGTTTAATCATACGGCGAACTTCGCCCTTACTTTGGAGTAATCCGGCATCAAAAATCACATTTACAATTAAGTCTTCTTCAGTCAGAGAAAATTCTGGCATTTCGTCGGGAATTCCCTTCCCAACCACAACCGTATTAAAATGGTGTTCTGCCGTCGCTGCAGTTTCCGAATCATAATAAAGTTTTACCACGGCTCGTGCTAATTCTCTTTTCACTTCCATGGGATTCACTGATGAATCCGCCAATCGGGTTTCTGCGGATTTAACAACCGATTCATCCGCATCTGCCGCTAACGTGAACCACTTTACAATCATATTGTCTGGGATTGATAATGTTTTTCCATACATATCTTCCGGAGAATCGTAAAGCCCAATATGATTGCCATAAGATTTTGACATTTTTTCTACACCATCCGTTCCTTCTAATAAAGGCAAGGTAATAATACACTGTGGCTTTTGCTTATTGGATTTTTGGAGATCACGGCCTACGAGTAAATTAAATTTCTGATCTGTTCCACCTAATTCTACATCAGCTTTCAATTCTACAGAATCTTGTCCTTGCGCCAATGGATATAAAAATTCATGGAGAGAAATGGGAATTTCGGATTGAAATCTTTTGGTGAAATCGTCCCGTTCTAACATGCGAGCAACTGTCATAGAACTTGCTAATTTTACCACGTCATTAAAATTCATTTTATTAAGCCAATCTGAATTATAAACAATCTTAAGTTTATCTATATCAAGTATAGCTTTAGATTGGTCAACGTAAGATTCTGCATTTAATTTTGCTTCATCTAAAGTCAGTTGGGGACGTGTTTTATTACGACCGGATGGGTCACCAATCATAGCAGTGAAATCGCCTATCACTAAAATTGCTTGATGCCCTAAATCTTGAAAATGGCGCAATTTCCTTAATACAACTCCGTGCCCAATATGTAAATCTGCACGACTGGGATCACACCCAAGTTTTATGTTTAAGGGAATTCCGGTTTCAAGAGACGTTTCCAGTTTTTTGCTTAATTCAGCTTCCGGAATTATTTCTTCAACCCCTCGTCCAATAAGGGCTAATTGTTCATCTATAGGTAAAAATTTCATCTTTGACTTAATGCTCTTTGTATATCTCGTTCTACGTCACGTTTTTTCTTCGTATCTCGTTTATCATGAAGTTTTTTTCCTTTGGCTAAACCAAGTTCAAGTTTGATTAATCCACCCTTGAAATACAATTTTGTGGGAACAGCCGTTAAACCCTTCTCTGCTAATTTTGACCCAATTCGTGAAATTTCCTTTTTATGGAGAAGCAATTTCCGGTCGCGTATCAATTCGTGCCCTTCAATTCCTGTATGACTGTAAGAAGCAATGTGAGCTCCTTTTAGCCATGCTTCACCTGCACGAATCAAAACATAGGATTCTTTTAAACTAATATTCCCTTCCCGAATACTTTTCACTTCACTGCCCATTAATTGTATACCAGCTTCGTATGTTTCAAGAATATGGTATTCATGATAGGCTTTACGATTGGTGGCGACAGTTTTGATTTCCATGATAAAAAAGCGGGTGAAAAATACGGGAATGGATTACCTTTCTCCAAGATTATTCCTTGCGATTTGCCGTCGGGATTTGATAAGATTCCAAGCCTGTTTTAAATGGTTTTTTGAATTTTGATTTATTTGCCCGGGTGGCGGAATTGGTAGACGCGCACGGTTCAGGTCCGTGTGTCCTAACGGATGTGCTGGTTCGATTCCAGTCTCGGGCACTTTTATGTATTTTACTTATGTACTTAGATCTCTCGATGAAAAACATCGATATGTGGGGCACTGCGATAGCCTAAGTCCTAGACTTAAACAACACAACTCAGGAAAGGTGAAATGAACCATTTTCCATGGAAAATGGTTCATTTCGAAAAACACCAAACTCGCAAAGAAGCCATATCAAGAGAAAGGTATTTAAAATCAGGTGTGGGTCGAGAATGGATGGATGAGATGAATCTTTAGATATACTGGTTCCCTGCCGGTAGGCAGGGATTCCAGTCTCGGGTACATTTTTAAAGTTGAAAAATGAATATTGAGTTTCTTCATTTTCAATTTTATTAATCAGCTTAATCCAACACTTGCTCACATTCCTGTTTGCTAAATACTAATTCATACACATTTTAAATGTTAAGTAATATTGTACATATCTGATAATTGTATTTTAGATTTTTATCATCCCATTCTATCCATTCAATTTTTTTGTAAATTCCCCTGTGAATATCCTCCTCATCGAACCCTATTTTACAGGATCTCATAAACAATGGGCCGTGGGATTTGCCAATCATAGCAAACACGATGTACGTTTCTTGACCATGAAAGGTCAATTTTGGAAATGGCGTATGCATGGCGGGGCTGTAACTATGGCGCGGGAATTCAACGGTCTCACTTGGCGCCCCGATCTTATTCTGACTACCGATATGTTGGACCTCTCTACTTTTCTTGCCTTGACAAAATCTAAATCTACCAGCATCCCAATTGCCATTTATTTTCATGAAAATCAATTGTCTTATCCTTGGTCGCCCAATGATCGGGATATCCAAAAAAATAGGGATACTCATTATGGTTTCATCAATTTTGCATCCGCCCTTGCTGCTGACCAGGTATTCTTCAATTCTGAATTCCACATGGATTCCTTCCTGGATGCGCTTCCCGGTTTCCTACGCCAATTCCCAGATTATCGTGAATTGGATTCCGTAGATGCGATTCGTGATAAAAGCAGGATTCTTCATCTTGGTATGGATCTCCGCCAATTTGACGATCACCGCATAGACCATGGCGATGCACCGCTTATCTTGTGGAATCACCGTTGGGAATATGACAAAAATCCCAATGACTTTTTTGGTGTGTTGGAACGGGTTAAAGAATATGGCTATGATTTTAAATTGGCGGTCATGGGTGAAAATTTTAGTCAATATCCAGATATTTTCCTTGATGCTCATAAATCATTTGAGAACCAAATTGTTCAATGGGGTTTTACAGAATCGTTCTCTGATTATGCACAATGGCTCTGGAAAGCGGATATTTTGCCTGTAACGTCCAATCAGGAATTTTTTGGTGCCAGTGTCATGGAAGCCATGTATTGCGATACTTGGCCTATTTTACCCAATCGATTAACCTATCCAGAATTACTGCCCCCGGACCAGCATAAAGATCATTTATACTCCGATGACCAGGATCTTTTTAATAAAATAATTTGGGCGATTGAAAACCATGAGAAAATAAAAGCAACTCATTTCCACCCCATCGCCCAACCCTTTGATTGGGCATCCATGGCACCCATGTATGATAATGCCATGGAACAAGTTTAAATCAGTGTAGGACAATCATCTTGATTGTCTATCTTCAATCAGGATGATTGAAGTACTATCCTACTTCAGTAAAATCATTTTTCGGGTTTTGATAAAATCTCCTGACTGCATTTTTATAAAATATACCCCACTGGAATAATTGGTGCCATCCCATTGAAATTCATGGGTTCCGGTTTCTAATTCACCCTGAAATACCACATTAACTAAACGACCATTTAAATTATAAATACGTAGAGACGTTGCATGCAACGTCTCTACAATATTTACTGTAATAGTCGTGGTTGGGTTAAATGGATTGGGATAATTATTCAAAGTGGCAAATTCCTTCAGTACGATTCCATCTTCTTTTATTCCCACATTGGGATCCAATGAAATATCAAAAACCCGTGGTAAATGATCCGATGCTTCTTGGGTGTCATCCCACTCCAAGCCATAGTTTGCAAGATATTCATCATCCATGGCCAATGTATTTACAATAAAATGTTTTCCGGAATCAATGGTAGCATCAGAATAAAATACGTAATCTAATTTTCCAGGATTAAATGAACTGCCATCACTGCGCCATGTATAGCCCATCCGTTTGTGGGTATGACGAGAAAAAAGATCTACAATTTCTGTGGAATCCCAATCAGGCAGAAAATCGTCACCATATTCATTTTGGTTTTCAATATCACCGATGCGGAGTGTTTCCACCTGTTGGCGGTAACCTACAAAATTGAAATCCCCCACATGAACAAAAGGTGTTTCATTAGCCAAATCAAAGGGACCATTATCATTAGAAACCCATTCCCGCCAAACCGAAGCAAACTCATCCACCTGTTGTTGTCGCCCATCGTTGTTTGCACAGCAAGATAAATGAGAATTAATGACCAATAGGTTTTTGCCCAATTCATCCTCCGTATCCAACAAGGCGCACATGGTTCTTTCGGAACCAATCAAATTCGCATCATATAAAATTGGGAATCTTGATAAAACAACTAAATCGCTATAGGTCCAACTGGCGTACCACGTTTCCTGGGGAAACCATGATTGAACAATATCGTCAATTTCGTTCCAATCCGTGTGTTCTTGCAATACAATCACGTCAGGATCTAGCGCTTGAAGTATCCGTTGAAATTTGGGTTGCCTGTCCGGTTCTAAAATACCATTCCATAATGTGTTATAGGTCACAATACGAATATCATCTTCATACCGACGTTCCAACGAAATGGGTTCCGGTAATGGAACTGCATCCTCCCCAATACTAAAATAAATTCCTCCCGGTTCATTTGGAGCACTGTCCGAATTAGGGGGTGCTTCGGCAATTGCAATGCGTCCTTCCACCAAAACCTGTGCCCCATTCAAGGTCATAATATCAGAATTTCTGGCAATTGCTATTTCAAATTCTTGTGATGTAATCGTAGGCCCGATACGCAATGTTAAATCATTTTGCCAAACATCTGAATTACCGCCATTAAAATAAAAGATGCCTTGCCGTTGACCAAAGGTCCAATCCAGTTCTGCGCCAATACCGTTGTAATCGAGACCCGTGGATGAATCATTGTCTGCATCGATATACAAGTGGAATGCATTCCAATCCTGCATGAGAAATTCGCCATAGTGAAACGAAAAATAGATAAAGAGAAATTCTTGATCGTAGGTGATCTTTACATCAGCAAAATCTGCGTCCCATGGCCCGGCTTCATCTGCGTAGGCTATTTCTACATTCTCCCAATCATGAAATTGACCATCAATTGTGATGGGATGTCCGGCCATAAGAATTGAAAATAAAAAAGGGCTGACCGCAATGCGGATCAGCCCCCAAAATTTTAATTTTGTTAATTTAGGCATTCAACATATCCAAAACGAGCCGTATTCCCCAACCGGTTGCACTGCCTTTTGGATCTAAACTCGTTGTTTTGCCACCCCAAGCTGTGCCTGCAATGTCAAAATGAATCCAAGGAATATCTTTTTTTACAAATTCTTTCAAAAATGCTGCAGCCGCAATACTGCCTGCCTGCCCTGGAGTTCCCATATTTTTCACGTCAGCAATATCAGATTTAATCTGTTTGCAAAATTCAGGCCATAAGGGAAGCTCCCAAACTTTTTCACCGGAATTTTTAGAAGATACCTTCACTTTTTCCATGAGAGATTCATCCGTTCCCATAACACCAGCCGCCACGTGACCAAGCGTTACAAGAACCGCACCCGTCAATGTGGCAAAATCTAAAATGAATTCAGGATCATACTGCTCGGATGCATAAGATAATCCATCGGCAAGAATCAATCGTCCTTCAGCGTCTGTATTTAGGATTTCAATTGTTTTTCCATTTAAGGCAGTTAGGATATCTCCAGGTTTAAAAGCTTTGCCACCCAAGAGATTTTCTGTAGAAGGAACAATACATACAATATTCATTTTGGGTTTCAAGGCTGCGATTGCTTTCATGGTTCCCAATACGGTAGCAGAGCCACACATATCATATTTCATTTCGTCCATTTTCCCGGCAGGCTTGATGGATATTCCACCTGCATCAAATGTGAGACCTTTGCCTACGAGAACTTTGGGTTTTGCATCTCCACCATTCATGTATTCTAAAATGATGAATTTTGGCGGTTCATCCGTGCCTAATGCGACTCCCGCTAAAGCGCCCATGCCCATTTCGGTAAATTCTTCCCGATCAAAAACAGTGAGTTTCATGTCGCCTTCATCTGCAATCTCTTTGGCAGCTTCTGCCAATCGTGTAGGTGTGGTAATATTCCCGGGGTGATTCCCAAGATCACGGGCAAAACAAACTGCATTTCCGATAGCTGCACCTTTGGCGATATTTGGAGAATCACAACTAAGTACCGTGGCAGATTTCAATTCAAATCCGTCATCTTTCCCTGTTTTATAATCCAAAAATTGGTAGCTTCCTAAAACGAGCCCTTCCCCACAGGATTGGCAATATTCACACTTCTCGCAAAAACATTCCATAGCCACGGAATCAATCTTTTTGCTGATGGCTGTGCGGGACACTTTCCCTGCTGCCAAACGAACTGCATTTGAATTAAATTTATCTTTTTTACCAAGTCCCAAAAGCAGAACTCGTTTCCTATCAACGTAGAATAAATGTGATTCACCGGTTTTTCCTTTTACATCGCCAAGATCAATCGCTTCTGAGAATGCACCGTTGGATGCTTCATTAATGGCGGTTGCCATGGGAGTAAGACTTTTATCTTCGAATACGCCGACTGCAATGAGCCCAGCGTTAGTTTCTTTCCATGAGGCCATTGAACAGGTTACATTTGAAATATGTGCCATAATTTTCCTTTTAATAATTATTTATGAATAAAAAGTGTTGAAAATTAGGGATTCGTGCATTTCACTTCCAGTAACATAATCCACATTTTAAAAAATACTATATTGCTTTAACTTTCCCATTCCTATCATGGCAATAATCAATATTAAATCTGAAGAACGTAAACCTGCGGCCCTGCTCTTCTTCATGTTCTTTGCCATCGTGTCGGCAACCATTACTGGAGCATCCGTTCGGGATGCGGTCTTTCTTACCCAATTTGATAAATCTTATCTCCCACTTATGTTCGTAGCTATCGCATTGGTTATGGCTGGCGTAATAACTATTTATAAAAAACTCACGTCAGGTCAAGATCAGGTTTTCATTATTTCTATTTCAGGATTTATTTTCTCGTTTACACTATTTTTAATCCAATCCAATTTAACGGGAATAGTGATTCCGTTGCTCTATATCTGGATGGAAGTGATTACAATTTTATCCATATTCCAATTTTGGATGTTAGCGGGTGAAATTTTTAATGCTCGACAAGCAAAACGAATATTTACTTTAGTCGGAGCAGGAGGATCATTTGCGGGAATGGGTGCCGGCTATGGTATCAAACCATTTGTAATTGCATTTGGATCTGAAAATTTATTATTTCTCACAATATTTTTTATTGGGTTATCTGTCATATTTGCACAGATGTTAAGACCTCATATGCGAGACGTTAAAATTTCCGTGAAACGTTCGCCATCATCACCTAAAAATCCAACAACACTCTTTGATCCCTATATAAAATCAATTTCACTTCTCATTGGACTGGCTGCTTTTGTTTCTAAAATTATCGACTACCAATTCAAGATGATGGCTGCGGAAGCATTCCCAAATCAAAATGATCTAGTAAGCTTTTTCGGGACCTATTACATGTCTACAGGTGCCGCAACTCTGATTATGCAGTTTTTTATTACAGGTTTCATTTTAACAAGATTTGGAATTTTAGCTGGACTTTTAGTTCTACCAATTACTCTTGCAATAGGGTCAGTTGGGTTTCTTGCATTAGGTTCTTTAGCAGCAGTGTTTATGGCGAAATTTTCAGACCAAGTTTTCAAATTTTCCACCAATAATGCCGTTCAGGAAATATTGTGGCTTCCAGTGGCATCCGAAAAAAAGAAAGAAATAAAACCCGTAATCGATGGAACGATACGTTCAGGATTGGAAGGATTAGCTGGTGGATTGATTTTTGCTCTCATCTCTTTCAAACTCGTCCCAGAAGACAAAATCCATTGGCTTAGTTTTTTCATTTTAATAAGCGTTATTTTGTGGATTTGGAATAGTTTTCGATTAAAAAACGGGTATGTGAATTCACTCATGAAAGCGATTGAAAATCGGCAACTAAATCTGGATGATATTGAATTTGATATCAATGACTCACATATTATTGAAACATTAAATAAAACACTCAAAGATAAAGATGAATTAAAACAACTTTTTGCTTTAGATCTTTTATGGACTCTCCCTCTTCATCCTTGGCAAAAAACACTTCAACATTTAATTAAACGGGGTCCTGATCAAATTAAAAGAGCGGTTTTAGAATTAGCATGGCATCAGCCAAATATTATATCTGATTCGGTTGTGCTAGAATTAATTAACGAGAAATCTGATTTAGCGCCATTTGCAATTTCCTGTGCCGGAGATAGAATGATTCCATCATTAAAAGAGTTAGTTATCCCTTATTTGAAAAAGGATAAACCTGAATTGGTTGCATCAACTGCGGTCACTATTCTAAAACAGACACCAGACCATGTAGAATCGAATCAAATAATCAACCAGTTATTGAATAGTAATAATCCACAGATGCTTTGTATAACGATTGGGTTTTTCCGACAAGCCAGCCATTTACTACCCAATGAAATAATCCATCAATTCTTGAATCATCCATCCCACGACGTAAGGAATGAAATTCTTTGTGTTTTGGAGCATGATCATGATGCTGAATTCCTTAATCCAATCATCAATAATCTTTCATTTTCCGCAACTTTTGATTCAGCAAATATCGCATTAAATCACTATGATTCGAATGAAGTTATTGAACGATTCTCACATATTCTTTTTTCCACTAATACATCCATACAATTAAACTTGGGAATCTTAAAGACTGTACATGAATTTTCTTCGAAAACTTTGGTACAATTGATTTCTTCAGAATTGGATAATCCGGACTTGCTCATTCTGGATGGAATCAGTAATGCTCTGGTAGATATCAGCAAAAAACAAGAGTTGGAACAGATGGTTTTAGATTTGGTTGAGACTCAAATTAATTCAATATCCCAACGTGCTTACCAGTTATATCTTTTCCGGGATGCAATCCAGGAAGATCAAAAAGCAATTTTGATTCTAGATCACATAGAAAGCGACTTAAATAAAGTGATTCCAATTCTCCTAAAACTAGGAACATTAAAAGATCCGGAAATTCCAATAGAAACCTATATCAGGTATGTTAAAAGTCATGATCCAGAATTATTACCAGTTGTACTCGAACTAGTAGACACTACTTTTTCTCCAGAAAACCGGAAACGTACATTACCCTTAATTGATCCAGATGCAAACCTAAATAAAATAGGAAAAGAGCTTTTCCCGAATATGCTTGATGAACCTGATAAAATGCTTGAATTTTGGATTAAAAATTCACACCTTTGGAAAACTGGGATTGCCATACATTATATTCTCAAAACTGAGAATATAGGACTCATGAAAAAAATACATTGGGAATCAATCCCAAATTCGATTTTTTCAAAAAACTTATTTAATGAGATCGAGCAGACTTATTTAAACCGTAATTTTTTACATAATAAATTTCAAACCCAGGAGAATCAACCTATGTATTCCATTCTAGAAAAAACCATCATCCTGAAATCAGTTGATCTATTTCACAAAATTCCTGGTGATGTATTAACAAAAATTGCCCAAATTGCTGAAGAAATTCGACATGCTGAACAGTTTGAGATTTTCAAAGAAGGCGATCATGGCGATTCCATGTATGTCATTATTTCTGGTGAGGTTGATGTGATCCAAAATGGACATTCAATTACCCAATTGAAAAAAGGAAGTTGTATCGGTGAAATGGCAATACTGGATCAAGAGCCTCGATCTGCAGATGCCATTACTTTGGAAGATACAATTTTATTAAAAATTAATCAGGACGGGTTTTACCAACTCATGGCCAGCAATCCGGAAATCATGAAACAGATTGTTAAAATGTTGACCCAGCGGGTAAGAGAAATGAATGAAAAACTTACGGATACGCGTAATTAAACTAAGGTGACTTTACTTTAGCGAAATTCTCTTTCGACTTTTCGAAGTTAAGAATTTTTCAATTTTATAAACATAAACTTTAGATTAGCACGATTAATCCACAACATATCAAAAATGGGATATTCTATTTATTATTTACAATTTCCTGTCAGTAAGCGCTGCCACCACACTTGGATCAGCAAGCGTAGAAATATCGCCCATATTATCCAAATCACCTGCTGCGATAAATCTTAAAATTCGCCGCATAATTTTCCCGGAGCGCGTTTTTGGGAGTGCCGGTGTAAATTGAATTTCATCCGGTTTTGCGTGGGGACCAATATCCTTTTTAACGGAATTCATAATTCCATCACGAATTTCATCGGACGCTTCTACACCTGTCATGAGGGTTACAAAAGCATAAATCCCCTGTCCTTTAATATCGTGAGGATACCCAACCACAGCCGCTTCAGCCACACCATCAGCTTTCCCAATGGCGCCTTCCACTTCTGCCGTTCCGATTCGATGGCCAGACACATTCAATACATCATCCACTCGACCTGTAATCCAATAATATCCGTCTTTATCCCGTTTGGCACCATCGCCCGTAAAATAATATCCAGGGAATTGTTTAAAATACGTTTCAATAAAGCGATCTTGATCGCCATAAATAGTTCTCATTTGTCCCGGCCAAGATGATTTTATCGCCAAAAGTCCGGATACATCATTCCCTTCAATTTCTTCACCTTCTTCCGTGAGTAAAACCGGTTCAATTCCGAAGAATGGAAATGTAGCTGAGCCAGGTTTTGTTGGGGTTGCGCCGGGAAGTGGTGTAATAAGAATCCCACCTGTCTCTGTTTGCCACCAAGTATCCACAATGGGACATTTCCCTTTGCCCACAATATCCTTATACCAATTCCATTCCGGTTCTTTGATGGGTTCGCCTACGGTTCCAAGCAATCGCAAAGAAGATAAATCTCGAGAGGTAACCCAATCATTCCCCTCTTTCATCAAGGCTCTCAGCGCCGTTGGCGCTGTATAAAACTGATTCACTTTATGTTTGTCAACCACGTCCCAAAATCTTCCATAATCCGGGAAATTCGGTACACCTTCAAACATCACTGTCGTGGCACGATTGGCTAAAGGACCATAAACGATATAGGAATGTCCGGTAATCCAGCCCAAATCCGCTGTGCACCAGTAAATATCACCGGGTTTGTAATCGAAAACCATTTCATGGGTGAATGAAGCATAAGTCAAATATCCACCGGTGGTATGAAGAACGCCTTTGGGCTTCCCCGTTGATCCTGATGTATAAAGAATAAATAAGGGATCTTCTGCATCCATCACTTCCGGCTCACATTTAGCATCCACACCGGAAATAGCCTCGTGCCACCATAGATCACGTTCAGCATCCATAAATACAGGTTCCCCGGTTCGCCGAACAACAATCACATGTTCGATGGACGATGTATTTTCTAATGCATTATCTGCATTCAATTTCATGGGAATATTCTGTTTTGTCCCCCGGACACCTGTGTCCTGTGTCACCAATATTTTACATTCAGAATCGTTGATTCTGTCTCGTAAAGAATCACTGGAAAAAGCACCAAAAACTACAGAATGGACCGCACCGATCCGAGCGCAAGCCAAAACAGCAAAAGCCAGTTCCGGCACCATTTGCATATAAATACAAATTCGATCCCCTTTTTCAACACCAAGAGATTTTAAAGCATTGGAAAATTGGGACACTTCTTTCAGCAATTCTTTATACGTGAATTTCCGGGATTGATTCGGATCATTCCCTTCCCAAATAATAGCTGTTTCATCGCCGTGCCCGTTTTTAATATGTCGATCAATGCAATTATAAGATGCATTTAATTTTCCATCTTTAAACCATTCAATCTTCCCTTGGACAAAGTCAAAACTCCGGACATTTGTCCAGGGTGCAATCCAATCTAATCTTTCAGCCGTTTTTGCCCAAAATGCTTCCGGGTCAGAAATTGATTCATCATATTGTTCACGATATGATTCCATGGAAGATACATGTGCATTTTTGGAACTCGAGTCTGAAGGTGGATATATTTTTGACATTTTAATCCTTTATTAATTTGATATTTGAAATATTTTGAAAAGTGGATTAGGAATTTGGATAGGGATTAGGAGATAGGATTTCCATTTTCAATTCATGGTAATTCTATCACAATTTATTTTGATTTCAATAACAATTTTCTTTATTCATACAATATTTCTTAGGTTATCAAATCCTAATTCCAATTTCTTAATCCTTATTTCAATCTTTGAAATATAGCATGAGGAAAATGAAATAATTTCTGTTTAGATAGATTTATTATGGTTTACTTTTTGGTAAGAACCATCAGATGATTTTTTGACAGAAACCATGGTGAATGTTGCTGTACACGCCAAAGTATTATCTTCGTCATGACTTTCTTTGAAAGCATCAACCTGGATTACGATGGAAGAATTCCCTGTTTTAATTATTCTTGATTCAAAATTCACCCAATTCCCCACATGGACAGGTTTTGTAAATTCGATGGAATCAATAGCACGGGTTACAGCCACTTCCGCTTCGGTGTCTTTTAAAAATCTAAAAGCCGATTTTGCAGCGGCAATATCCATCCAGGAAACCATTTGTCCCCCAAATAAGGTGCCAACCACATTGGCATCCTGGGGCATTACGAGTTGGGAGTAGCGTGAAATCATCATTAGCTCTATAAAGTTATTTCCAAAAGTTAATAAAGATTTTTGATAGAGAGAAAAATTATTGGAAACAAATTAATTATTTCCGAAATCTGCTGCTAATTTTTTTCCTTCTTCAAAATCAACTTTACTAAGAAGAATTGCACCTATTATAAATAAAATTAATATGGATAAAATTCCAAAACGAACACTGC
>JAPYRR010000095.1 GCA_029936885.1 Fidelibacterota bacterium
AGCGACACAAGGATTTTCAGTCCTCTGCTCTACCAACTGAGCTACCAGGCCACAAACAACCTTTTTAAACTATTAGGAGACTGGTAGCGAAGTTGTCAAACTGCTTGTCCGCCTTCGGCGGGAGCTACCAGGTCACATAAGGATTGGGTTTGCTACAAAAAAAGCGGGAAAAATTACCGGCGGGTCTTCGCAAAACAAAAAGAATTAATGCAAAATAAGCCTAAAGACTTATCTCTTGTATCATCTCCGGAATCCCCATAGTTTTCCCGACATTTTTTGAAGGGTTTTGTTGATCATGTCACGACGGAAAACGTTGGTCTTAGCCACACATAATACACATAAACAATCTGAGATGAATTCTATTTTAACTGGATTGGGACTAACCATAATCGGATTGGACAAATTTCCCGAGATAAAGGACATAGAAGAAACGGGAACAACGCTCATTGAAAACGCATTGATTAAAGCAAGGACTATTCAAGCAATAACGGGGCTTCCATCTCTGGCTGATGACACAGGATTGGAAGTAGATGCATTAAATGGTTCTCCTGGGGTTTACTCAGCTCGGTACGCTGGTGAAAATGCAACCTTTGAGGAGAACGTAACTAAAATGTTGGTCGCATTAAAGGGAATTCCTGACGAAAAAAGGACAGCTAGGTTTAGGACAGTTTTAGCTTTTGTAGATTCTAATTCGGAACTCTGTGAAAATGGAGTCATAGAAGGAAAGATTACTAAAAAAGCTTATGGGATAGATGGATTTGGATATGATCCTATATTTAGACCAAAAAATTATGATTTGACATTTTCGGAAATGCAATCTGAGCAGAAAAATAGAATTAGTCATCGTGCAATAGCATTAGGTAAAATGAAAATAATTTTAGAAACATATTATAAAAAAGGAGAGTTTATCGACTAGAACGATATCAGGTTAATCAAGACTGAACTTGATCTTTCAAAAACAAACTCAACTTTTCTTTTTCCGATTCGTATTAATCGGTTTATGGGGATTCTTTTCCCTAGGGCACCTCTGTGCCCAGAATTCAGATTCAATTTTAACCGTGGAGTCACGGACAATATTACTTCCCGATTACATTCCATCTTCCCCTTATGTAATCAATCCATTTCCTCAACCATCACCCTCATTGATACAGCCATTAGATTCTTTACAAACACCCATTGGTATTTTAGAATTCCCATTTGAATCAAAAAAGATGGATATAGAATTATCGTGGGATTGGAAAATAATTACGATATCCGAAACCGTAGATGGGTTTAATGTGAAAATGCCCTTTACTGCTTCAGTGGAATGGTATTTGGAAGTGTTTCACCAACGGGCATGGCATAAAAAATTCTTAGAAACTATGCAAGCTACAGCAAAAGACGACACGCGCCGCCGCCGAGGTCAGATGTTAGAAGTAGTTGGCGTGGATATTGGCCGCTTGGGTAGAGCATCTCTACGGGTGAGTGGTAATGTGAATATTAATGGTAAAATGGTTTTTCAAGACCAAGAACTTGTCCGATCTACTTTGAATCAAACCCAAAACACTCATCTTGAATTTGACCAGAAACAAAATTTAAATATTCAAGGAAAAATTGGAGATCGAATCACTGTAGCCATGGATCAAGATTCTGAACGTGACTTTGATTGGGAAAATAATATTCGTATATCTTACGAAGGGTACGAGGATGATATTATCCAAAAAGTAGAAGCTGGGAATATTTCACTATCATTGCCATCGACAAAATATGTTACATTTTCTGGAAAAAACCAAGGCTTGTTCGGGATCAAAGCCATTTCAAAATTAGGTCCTATTGATATCACTACCATTGCATCAATCGAAAAAACAAAGAAAGAACAAAAAGAATGGGAAGGTGGTGGACAAAGTAGCATCCAAAAGATCCGAGATGTGGATTGGATTAAAAATAGATACTTTTTTATTCATCCATGGTTCAGAGATGGAGCAGATACAGTAGCAATGCATGAAAACATTCTTAAATCAGTCACAATTGAATCATTCTATCCTCTCATTGAGGGGATACACAATATTTCAAAAACAAATGTGATTGTAAAGAATTTTGAATTATATAAATCGGTTACAACCAATGACGCAAATGCTATGACTGGGGTTGCCTATATTGATCCAGTAAATCCTGGTGATACGACTTATGTAGATGATAAAGAGGAAGGAAGTTTTATTAGATTGGATCAAGGTGCAAATTATTCGGTATATCCTGATTTAGGATTTATTCGGATTCGTGACCAAGTATCCCAAGATATATTAGCTTGTACATTTGTTCTGTCTGATCGAATTACAGGTGATACTCTTTTAGTGGTCGGCGCCGGACCAGATTCCCTGGGTACCAATTTATCCCTCATGATGCTAAAACCTAGGAGTAGTCATCCAAATCATCCAACTTGGCCATTGATGTTTAAAAATGTTTACTATCTTGGAACAAGGGAGATAAATCCAGATGGTTTTGATGTAAAAATATATAACACTATTTCCACACCGGTTTCTGAACGGGATAAGACCAGTAGCTTACCCTACATCACTCTTTTTGGATTAGATAGTTTAGATGAAAATGGAAAAAGGAATTTTGACGAAGTCATTGATTATACTCTTTCTAATATTGTGAATATGGATGACGGAGAAATTATGTTTCCTGCACTACACCCATTTGCACATATCGATTCGTTGGAAGGAGGAAATAAAACAACCCAATTAGCAAATCAACTTGGGCCGGGTATTTTATATTCATCAACCGTTAATTCAGAAGTAAATGCTGACCATAGATGGTCTATTGAAGCTTCCTATACCAATCAAAGTTCCACCATAAATCTTGGATTTATGTTGGTTGAAGGAAGTGAAGAGGTCATTCAGAATGAAGTGCACTTGAAACGTGGATTAGATTACAATATCGATTATTTTACAGGAACTATTGTATTATTGGGGGATGCTGCAAATGATCCCAATGCAAAGCTAAAGATTAATTATGATAAACATGAATTGGTCTCATTTGATAAGAAAACTATTTTTGGAACCCGAGCCCAAATGGATCTTGGGAAACCAAATTCATTTATAGGAGCGACTGCCCTTTATTTTAATCAATCAATTATTAATGAAAAAGTGGAAGTGGGGTATGAACCCACCCGGAACTTTATTTGGGATTTAAATGGTCGGTACGAGTGGGAAATGGATGGAATGACTAGAATGCTGGACAGGCTTCCTCTTATTGATGCAGATAAAATGTCATCCTTAACAGTGGAAGCTGAAATCGCTCAAGTTATGCCAAATCCAAATTCCATAGGTAACCCGGAAACAGGGGATCCAGACGGGGTTGCATTTATTGATGATTTTGAAGGAAGTAAACGAACCACGTCTCCATCAATCCAACGACGTTTCTGGAAATCATCATCGGCACCATTACGATTTAATGAAATTGGTTCAACTTTTAGTGATGAGCTTAAGCAGCGTCATCGTGGATATCTTTATTGGTATAACCCTTATGTACCCTACCGAACAAAAGAGATTTGGCCGAATCAATCCACATCTTTAAGAGCCGGCAATGAAACAACTGATGTTCTTATAATGAGATATAAGGCAAGACAGCATCAAAAAGATATTAATCCAGATTCACTTTGGGTGGGTGTTACAACATTCCTTTACTCTGGGGATCATGACCAAACTGAGAGTAAATTTTTCGAAATTTGGTTAAATGGAGAATCAGGGAAATTGCAAGTTGATCTTGGGAAAATTTCAGAAGATTCTGATGGAAATGGTATTTTGAATACAGAGGATATCCCAGGTATAGGACAATCGAAAGGAAATACTTTTCTCGAAGATGATGAAGATACAGGCGTTGACGGATGTTTCGATTTATTTGAAGACGGCTGGGGAACATGCTTGGATACTTTAGGGTCAACTTATAACGAATACGTAGGTACCGGAGAAACAGTCATAATTAATATAGCATCGGATGTTGATCCGGATGATCCAAATGGAGATAATTGGCATTACGAATCGGGAAGTAATAATTATACAAAAGTAAATGGGACAGAGGGGAATGGAACAGGATCTAAAATTCAGGAAGGTGGTAAATACCCGGACACAGAAGATCTCGATCGTTCAAGGTTTTTGAATACAATAAACGATTATTATTCGACTAATTTTATGTTAACCGATACAACATACCTTGCAGGCGAGACAGAAAAGGATGGCGCTCCAACTGGTTGGCGATTATTTCGAATACCATTAGCAGAATTTTCAAAAGTAAAAAGTATTGAATGGAATGAGATCCAATATGTTCGTTTAGCAGTTTCAGGTTTGGATTCCTCATTGAGACGTCTCCAGATTGCAAGAATGGAAATTGTGGGGAATGAGTGGCAGGAAATGGGGATTATTTCTCCAAGCAATTTGAATAATGAATTACCTTTTGCAGATAAAAATAAGCAAGGGAAAATAAGTGGAATTTTTATGGAGGATGAAGATGAAGATGATCCCACATTCCAAGTTGCAGTGATTAATACTGAAGATAATGCGGATTATGTCCCCCCAAAGGGTGTAAAAGGTGAATATGATCGATTGAATGAGATAAGATCAAAGGAGCAATCTCTCGTTCTCAAATTCAATAATTTACCTGCAAAGCATACAGGGATTTCCCAAAAAACTCTTTACACTTTAAACGATGATCAAAAACGAAGTTTCATGACATATAAATTCATGAAAATGTATGTGAATGGAAATAGTCCTTGGATTAATTCTTTGGAAACAGATGTAGAAGTTTTCTTAAAATTTGGGTTTGAAAAAAATTATTATGAAGTGACACAACCTGTCTACTCCGGGTGGGACGAAGATGAGGGTCGAAATAGCTTTAAAATAGATCTTGATTGGTTAACTG
>JAPYRR010000096.1 GCA_029936885.1 Fidelibacterota bacterium
TTTACTGCAATAGGGCGCTCCATGATTTTTGGAAATTTTTCAATGGCTTCCGCCAACGCTTCATGGTCATTTAATAATTTACCCAATTTATTATCCTTGAAATCTGACTCATTTTTTCTAACAAACCCACTTGGAGGCAGACCAAGTTTTTTGGATAAAGACAAAATTTCATCCTTATTTAAGGGTGTTTTCAAATATTCTATTTTGGTGAATTCCACACCGTTTTCTTCCAGGAGCGACACGGCTCCCCTGCTCTTACTTCACCGAGGGTTGTGATATAAAATGTAATCTGACATCTTTTCTCCTTTTACGATAGATGTAAAGTACAACAGCACAACGAAACACTAAAACAATGATTAATTTTACATTATTTAATGTACATTGCTTATTTATTTAAAATATTTAATTATTTATGATATATTTCTTATTTATTACTTGTATTATGGTATATCTATTAAATAATTTCATTTCTTAAATTTATACATTAATAATGAAACTTGATTTAACTGACAGAAAAATATTAGCTGCACTTCAAAAAGACGGGCGCGAATCAGCCAGTCATATTGCGGAACGAATCGATGTATCCGTACCAACAGTAACAGAACGGATTCGCAAACTTCAGGATGCGGGTATCATTAAAAGATTTCAAGCTGTCGTCGATCCAAAAGCCGTGGGGTTGGATGTAGCTGCTATTATTACTGTCATGTCTGATTCCTCTCAGTATTATAAGGAAGTGACTGTTGAAGCCCACAACGCACCGGAAGTAGTTCAGTGTTTTTCCACAACGGGAACAGGATCTCACACATTGTTAATTAATACAAAGAATTCAAAAACACTGGAAGACCTTTTAAGAAAGGTTCAGAGTTGGCCCGGTGTGATCCGGACAGAAACACAAATTATTTTATCATCCTATAAAACCGGGATGGTTGTTCCCATCCCAGACGAAACAGGCTAACCCAAGGAAATAATACCCATGAGTAAAATTAGAGCAGAATACATTTGGATGGATGGGCACCAACCCACCCAAAAACTTAGATCAAAAACTAAGGTCTTTGATGGCCCAATTACAAATCTTGATGATATCCCAGACTGGGGATTTGACGGATCCAGCACCATGCAAGCGGTTGGGACCGACAGTGACTGTCTCTTAAAACCTGTCTGTTTTATCCCTGACCCAATACGGGGTGGTGATGACATATTAGTCATGTGCGAGGTCATGAATGCAGATGGAACCGTTCACCTATCCAATACACGAGCACGCCTAAGAAAATTGGCTGAACAACATGCAGATCAAGATGCATGGTTTGGCATTGAGCAAGAATATACCCTTTTTCAAGGTCGCTCACCTTTGGGTTGGCCAGAGGGTGGGTACCCTGCACCCCAGGGACCTTTCTATTGTGGTGTGGGTGCCGATGAAGTTTTCGGGCGAGACATTGTAGAAGAACATTTGGATCTTTGTATCGAAGCAGGATTGGAAATATCCGGCATAAATGCAGAAGTAATGCCCGGGCAGTGGGAATACCAAATTGGCCCGGTTGGACCCTTAGCTTCCGGTGACCAAATGTGGTTATCACGATGGCTCCTATATCGCATCTCTGAAGATTATGGCGTGAGCGCAACGCTTCATCCAAAGCCCGTAAAGGGAGATTGGAATGGGGCAGGTGCCCACACAAACTATAGTACAAAAGCCATGCGAGAACCCGGTGGAATGAAGGTCATCGAAGAAGCCTGTGAAAAACTGAGCCAAAAACACCACGAGCATATTGCCGTTTATGGTGCCCATAATGAAGAACGTCTTACCGGGCTTCACGAAACATGCAGCATCAATGAATTTCGGTATGCTGTAAGTGACCGCGGAGCTTCCATCCGGATTCCCATGCAAACAGCAAAAGACGGATATGGATACCTTGAAGACCGAAGACCTTCTGCAAATATGGATCCCTATTTAGTTTGTGCAATTCTACTGGAAACAACTTGCGATTAGATTTTATATACTCCTAACCCAAGACAAAAATGCCTCGATCACTCGGGGCACTACTGTCGATCAAAAATGACCTTAACGTTTAAATTAAAATAAAGTTGTCTGGTCACCCCCAACATCAATATCAATTTCTTCCCCTTCCCGTTGCGTTACCACAGCTAAATGAGCTTGGCGGATCGGTTCCGGCCTGCGATAATGGGTTGTGCATTCTAAAGTAAATTTCATAGTAGAAAACAAATCCGCTTTATGCCCAACTGAAATAAACATAGGGCTTACTCCATCTTTTGTCCTTAAAGCCAGCCCGATCTCTTCCCCATTATGGATCAGGGGGGCATGATGTCCTTTTTTTGAATCAATTTCATCATGAAAACCAATTAAAACACGGTCGGCCACTCCGATGGAAGGAATATCAAATAACACTCCAAGATGACTGGCCAAACCAAACCGTCTCGGGTGGGCTAATCCATGGGAATGAAATAATACAAGATCCGGTTTATGCTCAATCCGTTTCATCAGTTTCATGATAGGTGGAGCCTCTCTGAAAGCAAGAATACCGCGAACATAAGGAAAGGTTATTTCTTCTGATAATCCATGGCGCTCCACCAACTCCAAATCCGGGAATCGTAACACAACCAGGGCTGCATGAATAATATCATTGTTAGGATCAATCGCTACGGATGTACCAGCTACCAAATGAATATCACTCGGCAGGGGTTGAATATCCACTTTATCCCGAAGATTGGTCTGAATGGCAGATGCTTCATTGGGTGAAACATTCCATGAATGAAATCGAATTGGCTTCATTTTCAAATCTAACGCCAGAAAGTGAAAAAATGAAATGACAGTCGGTTTTAATAAAATAAATATATTGGTTTAATAAAACATGAATAATCACCTAAATTTTTCCATGATGAAATTGATTCAAGCACTCACTCCGTTACTTTTAATCAATGGAGCTCTTTTTGCAAATCTCGAAAAAGACCTTCAAACTCAATTTATCTTGGCAGAACCCGGTGATACAATTTCAATCCCGGAAGGGCACTATCAAATTCAAGGAACGCTTTCTGTTGAAGGCAAAGAAAACTTGGTTATACGTGGCTTTGGAAAAGATCGCTCCATCCTTTCATTTCTGAATCAATCGGAAGGCGCACAAGGCATTAGTATTACCAATTCAAAAAATATTTTACTTGAAGGATTTACAGTTCAAGATTCCAAGGGCGATGCTATTAAAGTACAATATACGGATGGGATTATTTTTAGAAATATTAAAGCAGAATGGACCGGCGGCCCGAAAGAAACGAATGGCGCCTATGGTCTTTATCCAGTTCAATGCGAAAATGTGTTAATCGAACATTCTATTTCCATTGGCGCTTCAGATGCTGGTATTTATGTTGGGCAATCCAATGATATTGTCGTTCGGTACAATGAAGTGTATGATAATGTGGCTGGAATCGAAATTGAAAACTCCAACAATGCTGAAGTGTATGAAAACTACAGCCATGGTAATACGGGTGGCATTTTGGTATTTGACCTCCCGGATCTCATCCAGAAAAAAGGCGGGAATGTTCACATATTCAATAACAGAATTGAATCAAATAACCTTTTTAATTTTGCACCAAAAGGCAATATTGTTGGAAAGATTCTTCCCGGAACCGGTATTATGATTTTAGCTTGTAGCAATGTTCATATTTTTGGCAATACCCTTACAAATAATAAAAGTATCGGCACAGGTGTTGTGAGCTATTTCATGACGGAAGAAGCCCTAAATGATAGTCTGTATAATCCCTATACTGCTGACATCCATATTTATAATAATACCTTTGATCGGTGGCCTGGATTTCCAGATTTGGGGTATGATATTGGCCAATTATTGGCGGTGAAGTATGGCCGAAATACACCCGATATAGTTTATGACGGCATGCAAGATCCTGAAAATCCGATAGGATTATGCATTCAAAATAATGAGGATGCCCGTTTTACAGATTTGGATATTGAACACAATTTTGAAGAATGGTACTCCCCCTTCATTTCCAACTTTTCCGAGGAAATGTCTCCCCATAATTGTGGTAAGCAACATCCCATGATTTCCACCACTAAATAATGTCTAAAATTTTGGGTAAAACCAACCGATTGGTTTTACTCACCCTTTTAATTTCTTTCACCTTCGCGGGTAATCCGCTCAAATATGCCAAGCCAAAATTATCTGATTATGGGTTTTTTGAAGGACACATGGCGAATCATCAACCCGCAAATGGTGTTATTCCCTATGATGTGTCTGCCCAATTATTTTCTGATTATGCATTAAAATCACGGTTTATTGTAGTACCCAATGGAAAACAATTGATATATCAAAAAGATGGCACTTTTGATTTCCCAAAAGAATCTATTTTGATAAAAACATTTTTCTATCCTGCGGATTTTCGCACTCCCGATCAAAATATCCGACTCATTGAAACACGGCTTTTAATAAATACGCCAGAGGGTTGGCTAGGTTTCCCCTATGTTTGGAATGCAGAGCAAACTGAAGCTTATTTAGAAATTGCAGGAGAAAGACTGGATGCATCCTTTGTGAATTATGCCGGTGACCAAGTGGATTTCAAATACAGTGTTCCCAATTTTAATCAATGTAAAGGCTGCCACGTTAATCAGAATCGCATGATCCCCATTGGTCCAAAATCGAGACTCCTAAACCATAATTTCAATTACGGCGATGGGAAAATGAATCAATTGGAAAAATGGGAAACATTGGGAATGATCAGTGGACTCCCAAACGTTTCGTCCCTTCCGCAAACACCTGATTATAACGATTTTGAAAGTGGTTCTATTGAAGAACGCGCTAGGGCTTTGATTGATATTAATTGTGCTCATTGTCACCGATTGGGTGCCCCGGGAGAAACAT
>JAPYRR010000016.1:0-18023 GCA_029936885.1 Fidelibacterota bacterium
GCATACCCACTTAGCAGGCGGGCGCCTTCAGCCACTCGGCCACCTCTCCATTAATGTATAAAAACTTTTCTTGGAGTTCACCTTCAGTCCCGATTCATCGGGACCACCTCTCCGTTAAAACTAAATTATTGTGTAGGAAATTTACCTATTAATTTTTCTGTGCCAAATGATTATGCACGAACAAACTGCTTTCCGCCAATTTGTTGTATTGCATTCTTCATTTCTAACTTTAACAAGATTTGAAGGACTGATGTAATGTTCATATCAACCGACTTGGCCAATTCATCGATATGGACAGGATCATGTCCTAAGTGTTCTAAAATAATCCTTTCCGAATCTGTCAAATCTATTTTAATGGCACTTTGCACACTCTTCACAGGATTAAATAAACGTGGATTTAATTCACGAATTATTTCTTCTCCACTGGCTACAGGAATTGCACCATTTCGAATTAAACGGTTAGAACCGATACTCTGCTTATCAGTAATCCTGCCTGGAATAGCAAAAATATCACGATTCTGATCTACGGCGTTTAATGCAGTTAAAATGGCACCACTTCTATCACCCGCTTCAACAACAACTGTTGCATGGCACAAGCCAGAAATAATTCGATTTCGTATGGGGAAATTTCCGCGGTTTGGTTTAGTCCCCAATGGAAACTCACTGATGATTGTTCCCTTTTCACAAATTTCTTCCACTAGTTTTCTATTTTCATTGGGATAAATAACATCAAGTCCCGATCCGAGTACAGCAATGGTTCTGCCTCCAAATTTCAGCGTTTCCCGATGAGCAATAGTATCAATACCTCGGGCGAGCCCGCTCACAATAGTAATAGTTGATTCATTTAATTCTTTGGTCAACTTTTGGGTGACATATTTGCCATACGATGTAAAGCGCCGTGTGCCAACTATTGCAACAGAATCTTCCCGATATTGTAGTGATTGCCCTTTACAATATAAGACGACTGGTGGATTATAAATCTTTTTCAACAACATGGGGTAATTCTCATCCCAAAATGATATGATATTAATATCTTTTTCCACTGCCGAATCAACTTCCGAATTACCATATTCGAAATTTGAGTAACTTTTAATCTCGGTGGCAGATCGTTTGTCTATTCCTTTGACTTCACATAATTTTTGAATAGATAAATCAAATGGATTTACTTTTGCCCCCAATTGAGAGATAAGAAGGCGAATACGTTGTTGCCCTATCTTTGGTACATTCAATAAATTGATTAGATTAATTAAATTCATTCGTTAAATCATTTTGACAAGTGTAGCAATTAGTCTATTTAGCCCTTCTCCTGATATAGAAGATATAACAAGAATTTCTTGTTCAAATTTTCCCCATTCCTCCGATAATTCACTTTCAAGATCAGCTTTAGTTCTACAAATTAATTTTGGTTTTACATCTAGATCCGCATTGAATTGCAATATTTCATTTTCAAGCGTTTTGAATGTTTGATAAGGAGTTTCATCTGTACAATCAATTAAGTAAAGGAGTACTTTATTTCTTTCAATATGCTTCAAAAATTGATGACCCAGTCCTTTACCTTTACTTGCACCTTCTATTAAACCGGGAATGTCCGCCATAACAAATGAATTATAATCCCCATATTTAACAATGCCTAAATTAGGATTAAGAGTTGTAAACGGATAGTCAGCTATTTTTGGTCTTGCAGAAGAAATCCGAGATAATAAAGTAGATTTTCCTGCATTGGGTAAGCCGACCAAACCCACGTCAGCTAAAACTTTTAATTCAATAATAAAATGGCCAGTTTCACCGGGTAACCCAGATTGAGCTATTCTAGGGGCTTGGTTGGTGGATGTTTTAAAACGAATATTCCCTTTACCACCCATACCTCCTTTACGCATAATAATTGTTTCTCCGTTTTCAATTAAATCTGCTATAAAAGTATTCTCTTTTTTATTTCTTACCACTGTACCAACTGGGACCAAAACAATAATATCCTTTCCATTTTTCCCAGTTTTTCTACTACCACCTCCGTCGTTACCGTCATCAGCTTTATACTTCCTTCGATATCGCACATCTTGAAGTGTATGTAAATTGGCATCTGCTTTAAAAATGATATGGCCACCCCGGCCACCATCTCCACCATCAGGGCCGCCTTTAGGTATATATTTTTCCCGCCTAAAATGAACGGATCCTTTCCCACCACGCCCTGCCATGAGTTCAATTTCTGTATAATCGATAAACATAATTCTTTTGGCGTAATCTAAACGCCATGAAGTTAAAGCTGAATTTATATCTTAAACACTAATCAGGGCATATTGGCGATGATTTCATCACCAAATTCAGAACATTTTAATTTGGTTGCCCCTTCCATAAGCCTATGGAAATCATAGGTGACACGTTTTTGTTTTATGGCACCTTCGATTCCTTTCACAATTAAATCTGCTGCATCTTGCCAGCCCATATATTCTAGCATCATGACCCCAGATAAAATGACCGAACTCGGGTTCACTTGGTCTTTTCCTGCATACTTAGGAGCCGTACCATGGGTTGCTTCAAAAATTGCATGGCCAGTTACATAATTAATATTAGCTCCGGGAGCTATACCAATACCTCCAACGATTGCAGCAAGAGCATCAGAAATGTAATCACCATTTAAATTAAGAGTCGCAATGACATCATATTCGGCAGGTCTTAATAATATTTGCTGTAAAAAGGCATCGGCGATCACATCCTTCACAATGAGTTCTTTCCCATTCTTTTTTATAATTTGCCAAGGACCTCCGTCCAAATCTTGTGCACCGTATTCTGTTTTAGCAACATCATAGCCCCAATCTCTAAATGCACCTTCCGTAAATTTCATGATATTACCCTTATGAACAAGAGTTAATGATTCACGATCATGGCTTAATGCATACTCAATTGCTGCGAGAACTAATCTTTCGGTTCCTTCTCTTGAAACAGGTTTAACACCCAAGCTACATGTATCGGGAAAGCGAATGTTAGTTACACCCATTTCATTCATTAAAAATGATTTTACTTTTTCTAGTTCATCAGTCCCATGCATCCATTCAATACCTGCATAAATATCTTCTGTATTCTCACGGAATATAACCATATCAACTAAGCCAGGTTCTTTCACTGGAGATGGCACCCCTTCAAACCAGTGGACAGGACGTACACAAGAATAAAGGTCTAACTTTTGGCGCAATGCAACGTTTAAAGATCTAAATCCACCACCAATTGGAGTTGTTAAAGGTCCCTTAATAGCAACCAAATGACTTTTTATAGTGTCTAATGTTTTTTGTGGAAGCCATTCCCCTGTAGCTTCAAAGGATTTTTCTCCTGCTAATACTTCAATCCAGCCAATTTTTCTTGTACCATCATAAGTTTTAGAAACGGCGCTATCAAAGACTTGAACAGATGCTTTCCATATATCAGGACCTATACCATCCCCTTCAATAAACGGGATAATTGGATTATTGGGGACAATCAGTTCTCCGCCTTCCATCCGCATCTTTTGTGCATCACTCATGTTTTAGTTTCTCCCGTCTTCTTTTTTGTTGTAGTCTTTGGTTTACTCTTTGTTTCCGTTTTAGATTTTTCAACTTTATCTTTCTTTTTGTAATCAGTTTGGTAAAAACCAGATCCTTTAAAAATTAGACCCGTACCTCCACTAATAATACGTGTTACAACACAATTTTGCTCTTTACAGTCGGGTTTTTGCGTTAATGTGATTGATGTCATAGATTGAAAATGTTCAAACGTCTCTCCACACTCTGTGCAATGGTAATCGTAGGTTGGCATTAAAAGTAAATAAAATTAGAAAATATAATGACCGAATTTAAAAATATTCAGCTAGAGTACTTAGACAATAATGCCTCATTAACTACGGATGGAACAAATGCTGAAATATTTCCACCATTTTTTATAACATCTTTGACAACCGTTGAATTTAAATGAATGTATTTTTCATCTGGCATCATAAAAATTGATGCAATTGCAGGATTAAGGTGGAAATTCATTATTGCCATTTGGAATTCAAACTCAAAATCGCTCACATGACGTAAACCACGGATAATTGCAATAGAATCTGATTTTTTGGCATAATCAACAACAAGTCCAGTGAATTTGCTTACGCTGATATTTTTAACATGTTTTGTAGATTCAATAATAAGTTCTAATCTTTCATCCACAGAAAATAGTGGATTTTTTTCTACATTTACAGCAACAACAAATTCGAGAGTATCGAATAACTTTGCTGCACGAGTCGCAATATCTATATGCCCATTATGTATGGGATCAAATGTACCGGGATAAATAATTTTTCTCATATTTTTGTCCAAGTCAAAATTCGTGTATCACCGTAATCTGTAACGTCTGCATCCAAAAACACTTCTTGATTAATTTCACATTCTAAAATGAATTTACCATTTTTATTCAATTTTTCAAGAATGCTTTTAGATAAGGGTTCAAGATCAAAACGACCATAAGGTGGATCTGCAAAAATAAGGTCAAAGGTTTGTGCATTTTTTAAATAACTGAAAACATCAGATTGAACAAAATTGCAATCTAATTCATAAAATATTAAAGAATTTTCTTTCATTAAATCTAAACTTTTACCATGTTTTTCAACAAATGTTACAGATGTTGCTCCACGGCTAGCTGCCTCATATCCCATAATACCTGTGCCGGAAAAAAGGTCTAAAACTGTCGTATAATTAAATGGAGTTAGCTTATCAAATAAACTTTTTCGGACTCTAGATTTTGTGGGTCGATAATGCAATTTATTTGATGTTTTTATAGGAAAGCCTTTGAATCGCCCAGCCAGTATTTGCATTTAATCTTCCAGAAGTGAGACGTAGAATCCAGCCCGAGGTTTAGCGCCACCCATTTCATTCATTAACGTAAATTTTCTTAGCAAAATATCATCACCAACATTCGATAGAATTGCACTTGTTTCTAATATATCTGCTTTATTCCTTACCCAAATTAGTAATGGATTATAAATTTGGTTTTCTCTAAAAACTTGTTCAAAATATTTTAAAGAATAATCAACAAGAATTGTATCTAATTGAGTCATTAAATCATTTTTTGTTAGGGTACCTTCAGTAATGGCACCCTTTTCTTCCGTTAAATCAAAACTATAATACCATAAAAATACTGTACTGTCTTCCCCAGCAGCATCTACCGAAAATGACGTTGGATTCATGGTAAGAATATTTTCAATATTGGGGTTAACACCGCTAACATATTCTAAACTAATAAACGATTTTGTAATAGTTAATGAATTGTAACGATCCAAGTCTGTCTGAGTTAAAAGGTTTAACAAAACAGATGATATCACTTTTGATTGTTTTAAAAGAATTTTATGAGCATTGCCTTTTGTTATATCATTCGTTTTTCGAGTAATCCCAGATCGTTCAATTGAAAATTCATTATTATTCCCAAAGATTGGCTTATTTAAATCATCTTGTAATTTGATATAATTAAGACCAATAAATAAAAAAAGTATTAATAATAATGAAAGTGTTACACCAAAAGCAGATTCGGTATTCTTTTTTTTCTTGGATAGTTTCTTTTTTCGTATGATCGGTTTGATTTTTTGTTTGGATTCAGCTGGCTCTTTTTTCGGTTTATCCTTAATTACTTCTGTAAAAAAGAATTCAGTTATACCGGGTTCATTAAAAAAATTAAATGAATGATCCGTACAATTACTTTTAATGAGTTGAGTTAAAATATTGGCTTCATATTGAGGTAATCCATCAATATTTTTATTGCTGGTATCAATACCATCAAAAGGTACACTGGCATTAAAATCAGACCTATCCCACTCTCCTGTAGCTTGTCTTCCAAGTTTTTGGGGACAAAAAACCGGTATATCATCGAGATCCGATTTAATTAGTCCTAATGCGGCTAAAGTAATTTCGCCTTCAATGTCCGTGGTTGAGATGATTTTTGGGGCACCTCCAATAAACGATATCATACCCATGTCAAACCGATTATTTTGAACTTTATAAAAAGCATATCGGTTTCCAAACTTTTGGATCATTGCAGCTTCAGACATACCTGACCCATCCAAATAAAGACTACTGGCTGGTCCCATCCATTCCGGATTACCACCTAATTCTTGTATAGATAATTTTATTGTCCGGATCAATACCTGCGATACTGAACAAACATGAACATTTGCCTCATTTGGGAAATATATTTGGCCGAATATTGATACTTTTTGATTTTCAGGTTTATCTTTTTTTTCTTCAAGCCATAATATGATATCACGGTAATCATCTTGAGATAAATTTGATTCGGTTTCAATTGAACTATGATTTACAAAATCGTCCGGGAGCCCAACCACAACAGCTTGTCCATCAAACGGATGAGTTTCTGTGGCTTTTCTAATTGAACCGGATATAGTTGAGTTTAAATCTACTTCATTATATAATATCTTTGTTAAAGACTGTGCAAAAGGAACTCTAACAATACTTTTTAAGCAAGGCGAACCATTTTCAGTATGCCATACTCCTGAAAGTAGAAATGAGTCTGATATGACTAAACTAACCATACAATTTCAGTTATTTTAATCCCAGCTTTTGTTCCCGTCCTGGATGATACCGTGGCTATTCGCTTTAAATGAAAAAAGTAAATACCTAGGCTCTTTTATAGTATTTTTAATTGGACTCAATACTTTTAAGCTACTTTGTGAGGTATCGATATTCATTTCATATGGGATTCCAGTTAACGGGCAATAATATGTTGAAGAATCAGGAAGATAAGTTTTATAATATTCAATTGCTTCTATCCGTTTCATTGGCTCTTTTTTAATTACAGAAACAAAATTTTGATCTTGTAGATACCCATCAAGATCTTTTATTCGAATGAAAGATGTATCGTTCCTCCCTAAATCTTCAGAATAAATTGCTATTTGAACGGTGGTATCTAACACTGTATCACGGCGAAAACTTTTAAATCCAAATGTTGTATCAAATTCAAACCCAAAAGCCGTACCAACATCCACGTTAAATTCTTTACCAAATAAGTATACGGATTGCTCGCCAATAAATAACGAATCAGCTACAGCTGAGTCCCGGGTAGCATTAACTACGCCCATTGCTTCAAGAAAATCAGGATTATATTCTCCCGTTAACCGAGAATAGAAAACCTCAATGTCATAAAGATTTTGCATCCTATATCGACTCTCTTTTTTGAACTGGGCCTCTTCTTCCCAAATCGCAACGGGTACGTATATAACGATAATTAAAAATAGCATTGCAAGAATGATACCTACTTCCAGCAAATCTTGTATTTTTTGTTCTGATAAATTCATAGTTTTAGTATTAAAATATTATTTTTGGTAAAATCTTATTTAGTGTTTTCTTTCCTATGCCTTTTATTTTTAAAAGGTCAGTCCCCGTTTTAAATGGCCCAAAATCATCACGATACTTGATGATTCGTTCTGCGGTTACCTTGCCAACATTAGGAAGTTTAATTAAAACCTTCTTTTGTGCTGTGTTGATATTAATGATTTCTTCAGTTGGTTTATAATCCTTTTCTGATGTTGATTTAGAGTTTTGACTTTGCTTAGATGGATTTATGAAAGCATTTTCAGCAATTTGTTTAAATTTTTCTTTTTCCTTTTGTGAAATGGAATTAAAACCTTCATATATATTTGATTGATTATATAATTTTATCCCATAGCCTCCTATTAATACACCAATCAAAATGATAATAACCTGTTTTTCTTTTTTAGTAAATAAGGTCATTATAGCTCAAGTTTTGAAAATGGTTTTTTAATGGGATCAAGACTATTGTTTAACTCTTCTATTATTTTTTTTGTTTTTCGAGAATATTTCCCCGGGGTTTGTACTTGAATTTTGACAAGTTGATCACCATTTGATTTATTTCTAAGCCTTGGAAAGCCCTTTCCTTTCATCCTCAGCACTTGGCCAGATTGAATTCCGGCTGGAATTTTTAACTCAGCCTTACCATCAACAGTTGGAATTTCAATTTTTCCTCCCAATACGGCAGTTGGATAGGAAATATGTACCTCGAGCAATACATTTTCGCTGTCTCGAATAAAATATTCATGAATTTCCTCATTAAACATGACGATTAAATCACCTGGATTTCCTATTATATCTTCGTTCCCTTGACCATTTACTGTCATATAGTTACCTTCTTCAACTCCAGGTGGTACTTTTATCTTTATTGTTTCCTCTTTTTTTATCATTCCATCAGGCCCTGCTCCGGCAGGTCGATTACCAATCCTTTTTCCAACTCCTTCACAATGAGGGCAAACTGAAGTAGATCGCATATGCCCAAGAATCGTATTCTGTACTGTTGATACTTGGCCTTGCCCTTGACAAGTTGGACATGTCATAAATTCTGCACCCGGTGCAACTACAGACCGTCGGATTTTAATTTTTTTCTCAATACCATGGGCAATTTCTTCAAAAGACAATCTTAATTTAATCCGGATATCGCTTCCACGTGATCGAGATTGACGTCGGCCTGAACTTCCAAAAAAACTTTCAAATGGACTCCCGCCAAAAATATCACCAAATTGAGAGAAAATATCATCCATGCTCATATGAACACCGCCACTGCTAAACCCACCTGGTCCACCAGCATCACCCATACCTACACCAGCATGGCCAAATTGATCATAACGAGAACGTTTTTGACCATCACTTAAAACAGCATATGCTTCTGCTGCTTCTTTAAAATTCCTTTCTGCATCAGAATTATCAGGATTTCGGTCAGGATGATATTTCAGGGCAAGTTTCCTATAAGCTTTTTTAATTTCACCTTCAGATGCATCTTTAGAAACACCTATTATATCGTAAAGGTCTTTCATTTTTTATTCACTATTACTTTAGCATGTCGAATTACTTTTTCTCGATATGTATACCCATTTTCAAAAACACTTATAATGGAATTATCATCCAGTTTATCGTCAGTTTGTGTTATCATAGCATCATGCAACTCGGCATTCATTGTATCCCCTCTATCTCCGAAAGGCTTAACATCCAGAGAACCCAGAAAATTTTCGATTTTAGATTCAACCATTTTAATACCATCAAGGAGCGATTTTTCAGATGCATTGGAAGATTCTATCATTCGATGAAGATCATCAAGTATTGGGAGAAATCCTTTAATAACATTTTCGCCATCATATTTGAGAAGAGAGGACAATTCATTTATTTTCCTTCGTCGAAAATTATCAAATTCGGCTTTTAGCCTGAGATGTTTATCATTTATTTCACTCACTTGATTTTCTAAAGAAAGGATAACTTCATTTTCCTTTACACTCGGTTTGGAAGTGGTGCTTTTCTCTGATTTTAGTTTTCTTTTCTTTTTTGTTTCTTTTTTGAATTTTTCAGGCATTCTCTGTTAACAATAATTTAATTTATTTAAAAAATACAGTATGAAATTTAAGAGTATATATTAGGGCGGTACAACGACAGAAAATTTGGCTTATTTCAAGAAATTTGAAACTGCACGGTAGCTTCCAACAAATGTGATACTAATTACTAATACAAATAGCCAAATCAATACTGTAGGATCAAAAATGAGTTTTATACCCCAAGATGTGAAATTCATCAATAAATAATTTATACCATTAATACTTCCAATTAACGCGGGAAATACTAATGAGACGGACAATATGCCAATAAAAATTCCTTCAAAAATAAAAGGCATTTTTACAAAGGTTCGAGTCGCACCAATCAATTGAAGAGATGTGATCAATTCTCTCCTACCATATACAGATAATTTCATAGTATTATAAATTACAAGAACTGTAAAGAAAATAATAATTCCAGCCAAAAAAGGGAACTGATCTATCATTCGGGTGTAGGTACGTTCAATTTTATTAATCAAACTTCCTTGATATCGCACTTCATCTACTTGGTTAATTGCCTTGATTTCATTGATGATAGGCTCGACACTTAAACGATCCCTACTTGTCCGATTTATATTAACGACTGCACTAACTGGCAACGGATTATAGCCAAGAATATCTATTATATTTTCTCCAAATTGATCCTTAAATATTCGGATTGCATCTTCCTTCTCAATTATTGTTGCTGTTCGAACGCCTTTTATTTGTTTGATACGGTAGATATAACCAATCGCCTCATCATTTGAAACATCCTGCTTAAAAAACACTTCAATTTTATATTTAGTACGAAGGTATTGGAGAATTTTATGAGTGTTGGTACCAGCTGTTGCTAATAACCCCACAAAAAATAAAGCCAAAAAAAGAGTGAATACGGCCGTAAATGTTGTCAATTTATGGCGCCATAAATTTTTCATGCCATCTGTCAAAAGATAGAAAAATTTATCCATTAATTTCCTCGTAAAATTCCTTCTTTTAATTCAAGGATTGGATGCCCCCGACCTTTAATTAAATTATAATTATGCGACGCCATTAAAACTGTAGTACCCGTTTCGTGAATTGTCTCTAATAGTCTTACAAGTTCAAAAGATGCTACAGGATCTAAATTTCCGGTAGGTTCATCAGCCAACAAAAGATCTGGTTCCTTAATAATGGCTCTAGCGAGACAAGCTCTTTGTTGTTCACCTCCAGATAATTCATGAGGGAAATGCTTATCCTTTCCATCAAGCCCAACAAGTTCTAGGGTTTCTTCCACTCTTTCTGGAATCTCATTAACAGGAAAGCCTAATACATGCAACGGTAAAGCAGTGTTTTCGAATAAATTCCTATCTTTTAATAATTTATAATCTTGAAAAACCATTCCAATCGATTGTCTGGCTTTTGGAATTTTTCTATTAGACATTTTTTCTGAAGAATATTCATTTACAATTACAGATCCAGTTTGTGGGATTATATCAAAATAAACCAATCTCATCAACGTAGTTTTACCCGAACCTGTTGGCCCAATTAAAAAAGTAAACTCACCATCGTCAATTTTAAAACATAGATTATTGACACCATTTCCTTTCTGGTGTTCATAGGATACATTTTGAAATTCGATCATAATAAATTCATCAATAATTTAGGATAGAAAAATATGGAAAATTCTGTTGTTTTTGGTGCTTATTCTTCTACAAAACTTAAGAATTAGATTAATAGATTGAACCATTGTATTTTCATCAATCTATGGAACGAAATTTCGTAGTTTCAGCGTCAATTTTAGTCTTCAAAGGGGACAGTAAATATTGTGACAATTCTTTTAGATTGTATTTTAGTTGTAATATCAATTATTATTTTATGGAAGGGCGCCGATTGGCTTGTTGATTCTGCAGCTGAAATTGCACATTCACTAAAAGTTTCAGATCTAATTATTGGATTAACAGTTGTGGCTTTTGGTACTTCCGCCCCCGAATTTGCAGTTACTATTAGTGCGGCAATTTCCCAACAAACAGAAATATCAATTGGGAATGTAATAGGTTCCAATATATTCAATCTAGGTTTTATTTTAGGTGGAACCGCTATTATCCGTCCGATAATTACATCACCTAAACTATTTTATCGAGACGGAATGATTCTGATAATGACAACCATATTAATATTCTTATTATTTTTTGGTATTGATGGTTGGACCCCAGATGATAGTTTTACTAAGCTTGAAGGGCTAACCCTTTTTATTCTTCTATTCGGGTATATTACTTTTTTATTTATTAAAAAAGATCCGCCTGAAGAAGTACACCCTCATACTGCCAATTTGAAATCATATGCTTATTTCTTTGTGGGGTTATTCATGATTGTTTATGGGGGCCATCTTATGGTTGTCCATGCATCAAACGTTGCTCGATTTATGGGTGTTTCAGATTGGGTTATAGCTGTGACAATAGTTGCTGCAGGAACATCAGCTCCCGAATTTGCTACATCAATATCCGCAGCATTAAAAGGTAGACACGGTATTGCTATTGGAAATTTAATAGGAAGTGACTTATTTAATTTGTTAGGTGTACTAGGATTAGCAGGAATGATAAATCCTACCATGATTCATCAAGATATATATTTAAGTGTTTTTAATCTAGTTCTTATGGTAGGTGTTGTGCTCATTATGATACGTACCAAATGGCGCATTTCCAGAATGGAAGGCGTTATCCTTGTACTCATTAATCTATTCAGATGGTATTTTGACTTCGCAGCTTAGGACTTTATAGAGTATAGGTTGTTTTTTTCGATATATTCCCATACAGGTAAGGTTACCATGTAACGAATCGTTTTATTCTCTACCCAACGATGGCGAATATTTGAAGATGATATTTCAAACCTAGGAATATTCGCAAATTGAATTTTTTGTAATATCCACGATGGAATATCACTGGGTCGAAAACCAGGTCTTATAGCAACGATAACTTGACATTCATTTAATATCCCTTTAGGATCTTTCCAATTTTGAAACTCAAGAAGACTGTCACTGCCCATTAAATAAAATAATTCCTGACTCTTAAGTCTCATTTCTTCTTTTATAAATTTTACAGTATCAATTGTATAAGAAACACCTTTGCGCTTTAATTCCACATCTGAGATTTCAAAATTAGGATTACCTTCTACAGCCAACTCTAACATTTTCAATCTTTCATCTACAGGAGTAATATCATCTTTATGGGGTGGTTGATAGGCAGGGATGAAAAGTACTTTATCAAAATTTTCAGCTTCGCATACAGTCTGGGCAACTAATAAATGACCAATATGGGGTGGATCGAATGTACCACCAAACAAACAAGTTCTCATTATTTTCTCTGAGATACCATTTTTTCAATTTTAAGAATAGTTTCCATCGCATCATCGTATAAATTATTGGCTTTCAAATCAGTTTCAAATGAATTGATAGATTTATAAGCTTCGTCAATTTCTTTATTATATGCAAATGCTTCTACCACACCAGCTTTAGCCTCGTAAACAATTGGAGTATCATAATAGAGGTCTATCACTTTATTAAAGGTCATTCTAGCAGAATAGTACTCTTCCATCTTCATGTAAAGAATCCCTGTTTCATATAATTTAAGACCCATTTTATCTCGAAGTGATTCTATTGAAAAAAGAACTTCATCAAAATATTCAGAATCAGGATAATCATCTAAAAATTCCTGATATCGCTCTAATGCTTTTTCTGTGTATTCTTGATCATGAAAATATTTAGGGGATTCAATCTTATAAGATTCACAAATTTTAAATCTTGCATCTTCCACATATGGACTAAATCCCATTCTTCGAGTTAATTTTTCATATTCCACAATGGCTGACATATACTCTTCATTTCGATAATATGCTTCGCCAATATAATATTGTGCATCATCGCCTAAGTCTGAGCCAGAACCACGAATGAGAACTTGTGTAAAGTCACTTTGTGCTTGTAAATATTTTTCTTCTTCCAAATTGTCTAATCCATTTTTAAATATTTCCTGAATAGACGATTCCTGTAAAGTTTTGGATCCGGCACATCCAGTAAGAATTAAACTCATAAATAAAACTGATAAAAATAATAATTTCATAATTTTAGCTAAAAATTTATTGTTAATGATAAGCCACCAATCCCTCCGGGGTTTATCGGATTATAGATCAAACTAAGATCTGTTTCAATTGTGTCTTCATTTTGGTTTTCCAGCGCAATTTTTTGACTTGTCCAGACTGCCTCTAGCCCACTTATCACATGATTAAAAAGTAATGTAGTTAAACTATATTTTGCGAGAGTTAACATTTTATTTGAAAGTTCTCTTTGGTCTAAATAATCTTCTTTGATAGGTGTTTTAATTACAATTTCTATACTATCTCCCACATCTTTTTCTTCCCAATACCAATCAGTTCGCGCATCAGTCCATCCGCCAAGAAATTGATCATACTTTCCAATATTTTCATAAAAATGCCTATCTTTCACGACTGATATATCTCCACTATCCAACCATTCTGGATGAGTTTCTAAGTTATCTGATGATGGATATTGACCAAACTCATCTGCTAAGTCTCCAGTTAAGTATAAAGTTAAATGATGTGTGCCGGTTAAATACATTAAAGCAGGAAAGTTAGTCCATATTTTTGAATCATAAGATTGTGAAGTTGTATTAAATCTATTGTACACCCAATCCGCTAAAGCCCAATTTTTGTCTGCGTATGCTTTATAATCATTTCTGTATTGACTTGCCTGATTATCAAAATGAAAATATGCGGCGATACTTCCAATTTCCACACTTAAAAATGATGCCGTTCGCAACCAGGGTGATTTATTGTAAAATTGCCCTGCTCCTGGAAGAATTAAGGACATCAATAAAGGTTTCCCCGGATAATATATGGACTCAACCGAGTCTTCAACTATCGCAGAAGTTGTATCTTGGGCAATTAATGGATTTATCCCTAATATTATTAGATTAAAAGTCAAAAAGAACTTTGACATAAGTTCGTCCCTCATTTCCGTATTGTATTATTTGCTCATTAATCACACGATTAAACGTGTCCAGCGGTTGATGATATTCTATCTCAATTGCGGTGGGGAAGTTATAAAAAGAAAACCCATTCATCCGCCATTGAATTCCAATTGATTTTTTTAATAAATATGTATCTGTCCATGCATCTCCTATTTGGAAAACAGCACCTAATGTACTATTTTGCCAAATCATCCACTTTGCTTTGAAATGCTTTTCCATAAAAAGTGGCATTCGAAATGTTGCATCAACCATAGCGCTATTCGTGCCTTGGATAGAATAAAATGGATATCCTTTTAATCCAGGTAAACCTCCTAGATAAAAATGGAAAAATGAATCAACATTTTGGTTAGAAACCCATCCAAATTGACTCGTTATTGAAACCGTCCATCGTTTTTTCCAGGGAAGCTCATAAAAATAAGATCCGCCTAACTGTACACGGCCGAGATTATTATCTTTAAACTTTTCAGTTAATGTCCCGGACTCTGATAAATCGAGTCCTTCAATAAAGTCATTTTTTTCCAAATCAATTTTAGACCAAATTTTAAATCCTTTTGATGGATTAATCGTTCTATCTAATCTTCTTTTTACCATATCTAATGACCAGTCACCGCTCAATGTCCACCCACGAAAATAGTCATAGGCAGCTCCAGCTTCTAAGATACCGTGCTCACTTGTCATTACTTCTTGTTTAATAAAGGCACGATACCATTGTCTTGTTCCAGAAATTTCCAAAAGACTTCCAAATATTGGAATCTTTAACCCAGATCGGAACTGCACTAATCGGAATTTGATATTATCATCAATATTATAAACACCTTGATAAATAGAATTATCTGTGGTGTTTCGGGTTAAATAAAAAGTCTCGAAAAATAGAGTTGGATATAATCTCTTAAAATCAAAAATGAAAAATAGATCCACATCATTATATTGGTTTAAAGAAGCGCCCCCAAACAACGATAAACGATTGATCACTTCACTGGAATAAAAATAAAACCCTGGTTTAATTGTACCATAATCAAACATCAGTTTAGGCATGATAAACATGTTGGGGAACTGATCGGAATAAGGTAACGATTCTGCTGTATTTAAATCGATCAAAGGACTGCTATATCCAGAGTTATTTTCATAATAATTAGGCGAATACCCGACCAATGATTCTTCAATATACTGAAGGCTATCCAAGAGTGAAATAGTATACTGGCCATCCTTATATAAAGAAAATAGGACTCGTCCATCATTGCCAATATCCGGCATAAACGCACCCCCAGATAAATTTGTTACATAGCCTGAAGTTGTATCCACAGGATTAATCATGTAGAGGTTATAGATTCCACTTTTATCCTGAGAAAATAATTGAATACCCTTTTGAGATTCTGACATATTTCTTTCATCAAATAGATGGTTTTCAAATTCATAAGCTATTGTTTTTGATGAAAGATTTAATTGTCCGATATTTCTATAATGATGTGTTGTTATATCAAAATACAATGAATGGCTAAGTTCAGAATAGGTTAAATGGCTTAGTATTGGACGATTCTTAAAATCAGTAATTTTGGTAGAAATATTTGATTTTAAGTCAAGAAGAAATATATCTTGACCTCCATCATAGGTTGCTAAATATGCGATTGAACTATCCGCTTGTAAGAAAACAGGATTAAATGCACGCGCATCAATCGTTAATCTTTCTTCTTGTTCAGTTTCTAGATTATATGAGTAAATATCGTAATATTTTGATCCCACTTTATTTGGGAATTTCGGTTTTTTACTGTAATAGATTATCTCACCATTGGGGTGCCAAGTTGGTGCTGAATGGACACCACCCATAAGTTTTTTGTCATCATTTGTCTGAATATCATAATAGAAAAGATCCGTTTGGCTAAAATAATCATTTTCTTTATTTGAAAGATAAGAAAACCCATTTTTAACCGGATGCCACTTAGGATAAATATTGGTTGTCCCATCGATTTGAATTTGGCTCCCTTCAACCGGATTAATCTCTATGGGTGAAACCAACATATTATATTGAGTTTCTAAGGATGATTTAAAATTATTGTATAGGTTGGTCCCTGTTATTCCAATCGCATTTTCTATTGCTTTGTTAATAGAAAATTGCGTCAAAGAAGAAAGTTCTACCATTATCTTCTTTAAAGATTCAGGGCCATACTCATTCGCTATATATGTGGATAAGGCAAATCCAGCATTATAAGTTGATTCGTTTCCTATTCCCTTTTTCCCGAATGTGTTCATTTCTGTAAATGATAATAATTTTCCATGGATCGCTCTGTCACGAAGGATCATATCACGATGAGTATCCCAGTGATCCCAATCCGCATTTTCATACATATATTGAGCAACACCTTCAGCCAACCAAGGCGGAACTATTGTACCTGGGATAGGATAACTAATTAATGTATTTGGAAAGCCATACAAAACATCGGGTCGATTCTCTTTTTCATAATTCATGATTTGTACATAGGCACCCGGAATTTTTGTTCCAGCCTTCATGGCTTTTTGCAGGGATACGATATGGGCAAATTCATGAGTAATCACATTTTGTAGCCAACGGTGACTTCCGCGTAATTCGAAATCTAATGGGGACGCCCAAATCATAATCTTATTGTCGTAATAATAGGCTGCGCCATTGGAGTAATCATCCGGATCAATCAAAATGAGATGTGTTTTTTCTTTAGGCTTGAAATCATAAAAATCAGTGATTTTAGGGTAGATGACCTCTGCAACGGTTGCAGCTTCTCGAGCAGTCATTTCTGTTTCATCATGAAAATGAATCTGGAAATTCTCTGTCTCAATAGTATGCCAGTTTAATTCAGGATGGTTATACTCAACCGCTGCCAGCCCAAAAGAAATCAATATTATAAAATAAAAAAAGTTTTTCATCAATGAATGACTGCAATCTTGACTATACTCGTTTCTGTCCCTTTATCACCACTCACTGCCACATGAGCAAAGTAAACACCCGACTCAACACCGGTAACATCCCAAACCCATTCTGTGATTAGTTTTCCCACCGGCAGAACCGATTCTTTCCACGATGTGACAAAATAACCCGCTAAATCATAAAGATTGACTTCAACATTTTCTGCACCAACAGTTTCCACCCGAATGGTTCCGGAATTATCGCGAATCGGATTTGGATAACAATAAGATCGAATATGCTGATTTTCTGAAGATGAACCAAAAGTGTAATCTAAGTTAATTTTTCTGCTTCTGCCCCAATCGCTATGTTCAAATGACCATTCATTCCCATTGGTTTCTGTTTCTTCACCGAATTGATAAATGGAAGATCGAGTAATTATTGAATTCTTTCCATCAATCGGTTTAAGTGCAACCAACGCATCATCCTTATTGGATGTGATTTGATATTTAACATTTCCCTGGTGATCAAAAATATAAATAGAAGATGAATCAGCTGATTTTGCCACAATTTCGGGATGTTCATCATTAAACAAATCACGAGCTAAAATGGGAGTTTGCAATTCGATACCCGAAGGAAAACCGGCCATCAATATTAAGTCAGAATTAAATGCATAAAGAACTCCGGTTGAATCCAAAGCTAAAACATCCACATTTGCATCTAAATCCAAATCAATCCCGGAAATGGATTGAAAAGACACATCTTCCCATTTTGT
>JAPYRR010000016.1:18123-27661 GCA_029936885.1 Fidelibacterota bacterium
TGAATCACCAGAGCCTAATATTTTCGTGTGTCCACTCGCAATAAAGGAATTCACTATAGTATTATCATTCAATGGGAATCCATCCATTATGAGCGAATTAGACACTGTAAATGACATTGTGTCACTTGCCTTACTAATATCACCAATCGTAATGAATGTGGATGAGCCATCGTTTGCTTTTGTGGACGGATAGGTGAATGGGCTAAATTCCGGCGACAATCCTTCCATACTAGGATTTGCCAATTCGTATTGTGTATTGCCATTGAACCACATATCTCCAAAATAACCTGAAGAAGGATCATTGAAAAGGTGAATGGATGGATACCCAATATCCTGTGCACCGTCTGCTTCTTCAAGGTCAATACCCAACCATGACAAGTCACCATTTACCGAATAATCATTTAATCCTGAATTGATCACCGTTTCGTCAATATGCCAGATCAACAACCCGGATGCAGGAAGTCCAATATCATAATTGGGAACAGTGACAACAACGCCATTTTCATCTTTCACTAATCCTGCGGAATCTTGGAGAATTTCTGTATAAGGTGGATAATCGTTTTTACCATTATTTTCCCAAATTGCATAACGCATGGAATCTAGGCTGATGCCATCATGGATTGTGTTATCTCGGTTTTCGATTAGAAAATATTCTTTATCGTTTATTAGCACTTTCACCAATTGGTTTTCGCTTCGAGATGGCAAATTGACTTCAGAGCCGAATCCAGCATTCGTTGGCATTTCCCATCCTGCGAATATTCGCGTCCAGGGTGTTGGCGGAGATGGAACAATTCCTCGTCCATTATTTGAACCCTGGTCCATGAGCCCGAATACGCCTACACCACTCTCTCCTGTTTCAATATTCCACAAAGGTGGTAATCCCACAGCAAAGCCAATCATGAGCGCAAATGTCCCAGTCAGTCCATATTGGTATTCACAAGGTTCCGAGGCATCAGAAAACATGGTTTTAGCAATGTCGAATAAAAGGTGATTTTGAGATTCCGGTAGAATGATGCCATGTGAGATTTGTGCATTTCCAACCGAAATGGTTGATAATCCTAAATTCGTAAGAAGCATTTCATTATCAACATATGTTGATGGAATATCTTCCGGTGTGGGATCTAAAAACGGCAGAGAAAAATCTTGTCCAATTCCTGCATGAAATACAACAACAAGATCATAGATTGAAAAATCTATTTGATCCATTTCGTATGCTTTATAAATCGCATCAGCAAATAAAATTGTGATTCGTTCTTCCTGGATCTCATCCTGATTATAAGGATTATAATAATTCATGGGATTTGAAAGGGAATAAGAATCACTACTCCCGGATGGAAACACTGATGATTGTTCTAAATCGATCCGAAATTTTCCATAGGATACATTATTAAAATACGCATCAACTGCTTTTAATTGGGATTCAAAATAGGTTCGATCATGTGGCGTTGGATCAATGGTATAATCTTCACAGTCGATTCCAGGAGTTTCTAACAAAAACTGTCCATTACCTGTGGTACTCTCGTCATTATCTTCAGCAAAAGATATTCTTAAAATACAAATATTTACATCACCAGTAAGATCACCTGATAAAAAAGAAAATAAACAGATTGAGAAAAGCAATCTGTACATGGGAAGGGGTCGCATTAATTAAGCAGTTTTTAAAATTCCATATTCAGAGAGAATCGCATGGTATTGGTCAATGGATGGCCCGTTTCACCATAGGTATATCCAAAATCAAATCCATACCCTGCAAATCTTAGACCAATACCAAAAGTAGGATTACTAATCTTCCCTGTTTTATCATAATAAAATCCGGTCCGGATGGCAAAGTATTCCCCATACCAATATTCCATTCCAAGATTATGAACTAATTTATCTAGTTCATTCGAAATTGAGCGATCTTTGGAATTACCCACTTCTTTTTCACCGTACTCATTATATTTTCCCCAATTCTCATCTCCGGGGGAACCGTCTGTACTAACCATCTCATTATCTTCTAAATCAATTTTGCCATCACCATCTAAATCTACCCAGTCATAACCACCGATAATTTTATCCCCTTCGCCTGTACCATTTGATCCTTTATCTATATCACCACCAATTAACCAATCATCGACCCAAGATGTGAATATAGCTTTATAAATAGGATCTGAGTGAGCTACTTCTAAATTTCCTTCTTCATTGTAGTCATTTCCGGGACTAAGATTTCCGTCCTCATCAAAACCACCAATATAACCATCTCCATCCCAATCCATATCAGGGTAAGATGCTACCAGTAGTTTATCAACATCATAAACAATATTAATTTTATTAAACTCAGATTTCACCAATGCATAATTTAGACCGATTGTCAAATTTGTTGGTTGGGGATCTGCTTGGTCTGGATCTATGAATGATACTTTCGGACCAAGATTTGCTAGATTTAATCCAAGAGTTAAGTTTGGTATAAGCCACTCTTTGTTTAAGTAACCAACATCAAATCCAAAATCAGTAGAAGTCCCTTTTCCCTTTTCACTTCCAGCACCAATTTCTACCAAATGCTGGTAAGAGACCTTAGCATTTAATCCAAATGACTTTGTCGGGGAAATTAAAGCACTATAAGAAAGTGCAAATGCTGACATATAACTGGTAAATGTACCTAATAATTCTCCTGTTTCACTTGTCCGTATTTGTTCACCCAAGTTTAAAAATATAAGATGTCCACCAACCGTACCAAGCGTTGGATATTTTTTCCGAAATGCAAAGAATTCATAATAGAGGTCATCTGCAAGTCCAGGAAGCCAATTCACATGCATCATAGCCAGTTCCGAACCTTCAAGAAAACCGAGACCTGCAGGATTCCAATAACTGGCATAAGCATCATTTGCAACTGCAACTTGTGCTTCTCCCATCCCACCCGCTCGAGCACCTGGTGCAATTAAAAGAAAAATAGCCCCAGCTTCACTTTGCGCGAAGGCGGGTACATGAATGACTATCAATAAAGATAGTATTATCCCTAAACGTTTCATTGAACGTCTCCTGACTTGTTTTGAATATAAAATGCGCTCATTATGAGCGTAAGATAACGTTTAAGGTATAAATTTGCTCCGGTTTTTTGGACGGCGAATATATCTTGGATAATCTTTCACAGTCAAGGAATGATTCCGTCGATGTAAAGTTCCATATCATTGCAATAAACCTAAAGTTAAAATTGGGATGTACGTAATAAGCCCAACAGCAATCAGTCGTACCAAAAAGAATGGCAAAGTAGCTTGATAGATTCTGGGCATATCTTCATCAAATCGATAAGCTGCTAAAAATAGATTCATTCCAACAGGAGGCGTTAAAAATCCAAGCTCAAGATTTGCTATAAAAATGATGGCCAAATGGACCGGATCTACACCAAAATAAATTCCTAAAGGTGCAATCAAAGGGACGATTACAATAATGGCTGAAAATATATCCATAAAACACCCAACAAGAAGCAAGAATACATTAAGCATTAATAAAAATGTATATTTTGAAGCAATAGCACTTTTGGCCCAAGTCAACATTTGGATTGGAATTTGGGCATCAATCAGGTAACTGGTTAAGCCCATAGCAACTCCAAGAATAATCAAGACACCTCCAATTAGGGTCGCACAATCAATGACAATTTTAGGGAGATCTCGTAGTCGAATATCTTTGTATAGGTATACTTCAATTAAAAAAATGTATATAACCGTAAGTGCAGCAGTTTCAACTAAGGTGGTAAAACCACCAAAAACACCAAAAAGAATTAATCCAGGAATCGCTAATTCCCATTTTGTATCTATACACACTTTCAAAGCTTTTTTAAAGTTAAATGGCGTAAGAACAATTTTTTCTTTCTTCCCTTGATATACAGACCAAACAGACATCATAACCAATAAAAGAATTCCTGGTATAAGACCTGCAATAAAAATACTTTTGACTGAAACCCCTGCAGTTACACCATAAATGATAGCGGGTAAACTTGGTGGAAACAATAGTCCCAACGAACCTGAAACCGTGATTAATCCCAACGAAAACGAACGGCTATATCCTTCTTTGATTAATAAGGGCATCAACAAACCACCTAATGCCAATATTGTTACCCCCGATCCACCAGTTAAAGCTGTAAAAAATCCACATAATATTACAATTATGACTGGTGTTCCTCCCGGAATCCATCCAAATAATTCTTTAAATACTTTTACCAACCTTTCGGATGCCTTACTTTCTGCTAGCAAATAGCCTGCAAGTGTAAATAATGGAATCGTTGGTAAAGTTGGAGAAACAACTATCCTATATGTTTCAGCTGGGATTGCTGATATGGGTGTAAAATCTGCCCAAAAGAATAAAACTGCGGCTCCACCTAATCCCACAAAAATTGGAGCACCATGGATCAACGCTATCAGAAGTATGGCTAAACCTACCCAGACCACAGGAATTACATCAATGATTGCATCAGTTATTGCACTTAATGAAAACAATAATCCAACGATAATTAAAGAAATTCGATGGACATGCTTTTTATAACTTTTAAAGTAAACTTGGATTGCCATTAACCCAAATCCAATTGGCATGATTATTTGTGCGAGCCATCTTGGAATATTTGGTGCGATATCTATTGGATATTTATATTCAACTTTTAATAATTCCCAACTCCCCCATGCCAATGCTACCAATACAAGAAATGTAGTGACCTTTGCGATCCATTTTCCCCAATGTGGGTTTTCGGCATTATCAAATAATGGTTTTCGAGTAAGAGCGAGTAATTTATTTTGCCTTGTTGCTAAAACAGCACCTAAAAATCCAATCCATAATGTGAAATGCTGAACAAGAACTTGAGAAGCCGGAATACTATTTGTGTTAAATAATCTTGTACCGGTTTCTATAGCAGGTAAAAGTGTCATAGCCGCAAAAATAACAAACGCTAATGTATCTTCTCCCCATTTTAGTCTATTTACTATATGATTAATCTTTGACTGAGAATTCATTCGAAGGGTATTTATTAATCCTGAGTGAGTTCTAATACTCGATCAAATATATCTTCGGGAATAATTTTACCTCTCAAGTGTGGTTCCATTCTTTTGACTTCTTCTTGCCAAAGAATAATTTCTTCCGGCGACGGTTGATGAATGACTAATCCATATTGCTTCATTGCATCTATAGCCTGATTTTCAGCATTTATATTATTTTGCTGATGTTTTTCTCGAATGGAATTCGCAATTGAAATTATTTCTTCATGGTATTTGGCAGGAATTCGATTCCAAGTCCTTAAGTCAATTATAATTCCAGCCAAAAGGGTTCCCCATTTTAGATCAAGCATATGATTTGTTATACCGAATGCTTGTTGAGCTAATGCATAGAGTGGCATGGTAGACATCGCATCAATTAGACCAGTTTGCAAGCCTGACAATATATCTGTTGAAGCTAGAGGAACTGGATTATAGCCAGCCTTTTTATAAACTTCAGCCCATTTAAAATCGCCAGCCCAAGTAAAAATCCTTTTGTCTTTTAAATCTAATGGTGAAGTTACTTTTGTGGTAGAAAACCAATATGCCCATCCTAGGTCAGCTAGATAAAGAAGTTTAAATCCTTTATCATTTAATTTCTTTTCAAGACTTGGATACATATCATCTAATACTGCTTGAATATCGTCATTATCCTGGAAAGCTAAGGGTATATAAAATGCTGAAAAATCGGGTACAATCTCAGTTAATCCTTCTGTTGTAATTCCAGCTGCATGGATCTGACCAATTCTCATTTTTCGAACCATGTCTCTTTCGTCGCCAACAACTCCACCTGGATAAATTCTTAATTGAACTTGGCCATCGGTGGCTTTTTTCCATTCTTGTCCCATTTCAACTAGCATTCCATGCCAATCTGTACCTTCAGGAGCTAGTGTTGCCATTTTTACAATGATTTTTCTAGCTTGAATTAATGAAACTGATAATAGAAATATTAGAAAAACTCTTTTCATTCGAAGAAATACTCGTCTGTTTTGCTTAGTAACCATTTTGCTCTTTCCTGCGCTATTATATTACTTAATCGAAAATCTTTATCATTTTTATCATCCATCTGAATCACGTAATGAAGTTTTTGCTCAAATTCAGTTTTATTTTGATATTTTTTATCTATTATTTCAGCATAAGAAACATAGACACTTGCATTTAAACTGTCTGATGCAATTAAAGCTTTTTCGTAAAAATATGAAATTGAGTCCACCATTGAATCGCCAAATAAATCTGGACGTGATGATGTATAATTCATCATAGCGGAATAAAGAGCACCTCTTCCCCAATTTGAGTTTAAGTTTATTGCTGTTTCTAATAATTTTTTTACCACAGGTAAATTTACCACTTCAAAAGGGTTCCCTCGGCTTGATCTTATTGCCCCACCAAATGCAGCAGCAAGCCAATATAAATCAAACACATCATTTGATTTAAATATGATTTCGGTCCCATTTTTAAGCCAAGAATCAAATCTAGGATAAGTGTTACTTAAAATTGAATTACCAATTTTTTTTGCTTCATTAAATTCAATATAAGCATTCCGGGATATTTGTACACCTAAATTATAATTGTCATCAATGACTCTATCGCTCTCTTCCATTAAAATTCCAAATCCGTATTCTACTTTTGTTTTAAGAAGAGCCCTTTGTTGGTCAAAAGTTAGGTCCTTCTTTTTTTCTAAAGATTCGATTTTTTTAGTGAAATAATATGATACAAGTTTGGGATGCTCAGTAATTAAGACTCTTGGAACACAGCTTAAGGAAAATAAAATTATAACTAAAAGGCTGATCAATCGACCCATGGGTCTTTCCAATTTAGATTAATGAGAATATATAGGGAAATTTAAACAAAGATTGTTTACATTTGATTTAATGCGTTTTAACACATCTTCATTATTAAGATTAGAAATTGCTTCATCTATCCAATGCACTATTTTTTGAATTTCTACATGGCCCATTCCTCTTGTTGTAATCGCAGGTGTTCCAACACGAATCCCACTTGTTACAAATGGACTTCTTTTATCGAATGGTACCATGTTTTTATTCACGGTTATACCGGCCTTCCCAAGGGTATTTTCTGCCAATTTCCCAGTTATATTTTTATTGGAAAGGTCAATCAGTATAACGTGAGTATCTGTTCCACCAGAGACTAACTTATAATCTAATTTTAAGAAACCATCTGCCATCGCTTGTGCATTATTTATAATTTCTTGAGTATAAGATTTAAATTCAGGCATAAGTGCCTCCCCAAAAGCAACAGCTTTTGCTGCAATAATATGCATGAGCGGACCACCTTGAATCCCTGGCATAACCATAGAGTCTAACAATTCTGAAACATTTTTTACTCGCCCTGATTTCGGAGCTATTTTACCCCAAGGATTCTCAAAATCCTTCCCCATCATAATTATTCCACCTCGAGGACCTCGGAGCGTTTTATGGGTTGTACTAGTTATAACATCGCAATATTTCATTGGTGACGGGTGAAGACCTGTAGCTACTAGCCCACTTGGATGTGCAATATCTGCCATAAGAAATGCACCGACTGAATCAGCCACTTCACGAAATTGTTCAAATTCAATAAATCGTGGATAAGCACTCCCACCACAAATTATTAATTTGGGTTTGACTTCTTTTGCAATTTTGTAAACACTGTCAAAATCTACCCTTCCAGTATTTTGTGAAACTTGATAGGAAACAAAATTATAAAGTTGGCCTGAAAAATTAACGGGGCTACCGTGAGTTAAATGCCCACCATGGGCCAAATCCAACCCCATTACAGTATCTCCAGGATTGACAAATGTCATTAATGCTGCCATGTTTGCTTGAGAACCAGAGTGCGGTTGTACATTTACATATTCAGCACCAAATAATTCTTTTAATCTGTCTCTAGCCAGATCTTCTGCTTCATCAACAAAGTCGCACCCACCATAGTATCGCTTACCAGGATAACCTTCTGCATATTTATTTGTCATGACTCCACCGGCCATTTCCATAACAGCTTGGCTTGTGAAATTCTCAGATGCAATTAATTCAAGTGTTGATTCTTCTCTATGGATTTCTCTTCCAAGAATTGCATACAGATCAGGATCACCTTGAGACAGGTAAGACATTAATTTATTTCCAACTAGATTCGGGCTTTAATGACTCGGTTACCCAATTATAATATGATGTAACGGTGGAAATATTTCTAGTCCTTTTAATTTTATCTTCAGCCATAAACCATTGAGCTTTCCCATACATCACATCTTTTGCATTTTCTTTTAACCAATCACTTTTAGATAAACCACGAAAGCCTTTCGATTCAGCTTTTATAAAATATTCGTATGCTAATTTTGCAATAATCCGATCATCATTTGTAAACGGGTTTTGTCGGGAATTATCCCAACCGTAATAATAGACTTTTCCTTTTTGCCCGTAACCTTCACCAGAGCTACCATTTAAGCTAATGGCTTTATCGGCCCATCTTAAAGCTTTACCATATTGATCATTCTCTAGATATACATTAGATAAATTGATTGCAACTTGGATATCTCGAGGATCAATTTTAAAAAGCGCTTCATATGCATCTGCTGCATCGGCAAGGTTATCTATAGTCTTGTTTGCTTCAGCCAGTTTTCTATAACCAATCTTACTGCTAGGGTCCATTTTTACAACTGAAATCAGTATAGGTACAGCATCCTCGGGTCTATCAACATTTGTTAATCGATCGGCATAATCTAGTCCATAGCTTAAATTGTTAGGATTACCCTCGAATCGTTTTCTATATAATTCTAAAGGGTCACGTCCACTACTTTCAAAAGCCATTGCTAATTCACTTTGTGCTATTTCATTGTTTTCATCGATTTCTAGAATTTTTTCTAGAATAAATATTTGATCATCAAAGCGATTTTCTTCATAGTATAGCTTGGATAACTCATTCATAACTGATACATCGTTTGGTACCATATCTACCATCCGTTCATATTCAATGATTTCCTTATCCTTTTTGCCTTGCTTTTTATAAGCGTAGGCCAATCGTTTTCGAAGTTGAATATTTTCTGGTAGTTTTTGTAATCCATCCAGGAGTATAATTTCTGAACTGTCAAATTTTCCCATCTGTTCATATGCGATAGCATAATATTGATAAATTTCTTGTGGAGGGGCGAATACAGGATTCCATTCATCACAATCTAAAGTTGTTATTTCATCATAAATCCGGACTGTTTGCTTCCAATCCCTATTACGATAATATTCTGCTGCACTACTCATTAATCGAGGACAACGTAATTGTCGTAGCGAATCTAATTTTGCTTTATCTTTCGCAAGATTTGATGAACCATCGCCTTCCGGTGGAAGGCACATCGTTAAGAATAGTGTCATCATCGAAATAGTTATAATCTTTGTGTTTTTCATTTTGTCTTTTGTCTCCGTTTGACAAACCACAAATCAGCTAAACTTATGCCAACTTGTATTTGTTGTACTAATTCTGATTGAAATGTTTCAGAATAATTTCTTTTCCCAAAATAATAATTAAAATCTAATTGATTACCCACAGTCTTAAAC
>JAPYRR010000017.1 GCA_029936885.1 Fidelibacterota bacterium
TGAGAGATCTGCAGGATCTCAATGTGGAAAATGATATGAGGAAAAATATTCTCTTATCCCTTGGATTCAAACCGGGAACAGAAACACCTTGGACTTCAGATGAAATTCAAAAATTATTCGAAGAGAATATTGAAGCAATCGTTTTAGATGCTTCCGGTCGTAAGACAAATAAAAATCCCAATGATATTGACACAGAAAAGAATGTTGATTTTCTGCCTATTTATTTGAAAAAAATTGGCGATGATGTGGGTGGATATGCAATACCAATTGCCGGGAAAGGATTATGGTCAACTTTATATGGATATTTTGCCATTGAGCCGGACGGACGAACCGTAAAAGGAATTACTTTTTATAAGCATGGTGAAACACCGGGGCTGGGTGGCGAAGTGGACAAAGCCTGGTTTCAACAAAATTTTATCGGCAAAAGATTCGTGGATGATAATGACCAATTGCTTGGTATTCATATTATAAAAGGGAAGGTTCAATCCGATGATCGGGAAGCTTACCATAAAGTAGATGGTATTTCAGGTGCCACTATGACAGGAAAGGGTTTGCAAAATTTCCTGAAAGACGATCTTGCAAAATATGAACCCTTTTTTAAACAAGTGAGAAGGATAAAAGGTTAATGGCTTTTCTTGATAAGAAATCTAAACGGGCTTTGTCTGATCCCTTAAGCGCAAATAATCCCATCACATTGCAAGTCTTAGGTATATGCTCAGCTTTAGCTGTTACCGTGAAAATGGATACTGCTGTTGTTATGACATTGGCTGTTATTGCAGTTCTCTCAATTTCTAATACACTCATCTCACTCCTTCGTAATCTCATCCCCGGAAAAGTTAGGATAATTGTTCAACTTTCTGTCATCGCTTCGCTCGTCATTATTACGGATCAAGTCCTTCAAGCTTACATGTATGATATAAGCAAACAACTTTCCGTTTTTGTTGGATTGATTATTACAAATTGTATTGTTATGGGGAGGGCAGAAGCATTTGCAATGCAGAATCCACCCGGAAAATCATTTTTGGATGGATTAGGAAATGCATTGGGATATGGTGGTATTTTGATTGTTGTTTCATTTTTTAGGGAAATTTTAGGTAGTGGAACATTATATGGATTCCAAATTATTCCGGAATCTGCCTATGCAGCCGGATATGAGAATATGGGACTCATGGTATTGTCACCAGGCGCATTCATAATTTTAGGTTTAATTGTATGGGTCCATCGGATAACAGCGGATATTGAAGAGGAATAGATATGGTTGAGCATTATATCAGTTTGGCCACTAAGGCCATGTTTGTTGAGAATATCCTATTAGCTTATTTTCTTGGCATGTGTTCCTTCTTGGCAATTTCCAAAAAAATTGATACATCAATCGGTCTTGGTTTCGCTGTTGTATTTGTATTAACAATAACATCTCCAGCCAACTGGGCGATCCACAATTATTTTCTACAAGATGGTGCTCTAGCCTGGGCCGGGTTTCCGGATGTGGATTTGAGTTTTTTGAATTTTATTGTATTTATTGCCGTTATAGCTGCTATGGTTCAATTGGTGGAAATGATTCTAGATAAATTTTCGCCCACATTGTATTACAACCTTGGCATATTCCTTCCCTTGATTGCTGTAAATTGTTCAATCCTGGGTGGATCACTTTTCCTGGTTGAAAGAGAATATACTTTATTGGAATCAACTGTGTTTGGTTTCGGCTCAGGTATGGGCTGGTTTCTCGCCATTGTATCTATGGCATCAATTCGTCATCGATTACGATATTCAAATGTGCCGGCTAAACTTCGTGGATTGGGTATCACCATGCTTTTAACCGGACTTTTATCCATGGCTTTTATGGCTTTTTCCGGAATTGACCTCTAATGGATTTAATTCTTTTAAGCATGGTAGTTTTCACTGGCGTTATTTTGGTGTTGGTTCTCATTCTTAATTTTGCTGAGAGTAAACTGCTACCTCAGGCCGATGTGACGATTTCCATTAACGGTGATTCCACAAGGGGAATTACAACGCGTCCAGGTGGAACCTTATTAAGTGTTTTAGCGAATGAAACAATTTATCTTCCCTCAGCATGTGGAGGAGGTGGGACTTGTGCTATGTGCAAATGTCAAGTTTTAGATGGAGGTGGAGAAATCCTCCCGACTGAAACAGGTCATGTTAGCAGGAGTGAAGCCAAGGATAATTGGCGGCTTGCTTGTCAGGTAAAAGTAAAAGAAAATATGAAAATTCATGTTCCTGATGAGATTTTCAGCATTCAAAAATGGGAATGCAAAGTAAAGTCAAATAAAAATGTTGCCACATTTATTAAAGAATTGATTTTAGATTTACCCGACGACGAAATTCTTGATTTTCAAGCGGGTGGTTATATCCAAATTGATATTCCAGAATATAAGAACCTTTCTTTTAATGATTTCTTCGTGGAAGATGAATATCATTCGGATTGGGATAAGTATAATGTTTGGGGATTAGTCGCGAATAATGATGAACCCATTTTTCGAGCATTTTCAATGGCGAATCATCCAGCAGAAGGAAATCGTGTGATGTTAAATGTACGCATTGCCACACCGCCTCCTCCATTGTGGAATGATGTTCCTCCCGGGTTGGCATCCTCTTATATTTTTAATTTAATACCGGGAGACAAGGTTACCATCTCCGGACCTTATGGTGAATTCTTTATTAAAGAATCTGAAAGAGAAATGGTGTATATCGGTGGTGGTGCTGGCATGGCGCCCATGCGTTCACATTTATTTCATCTATTTGAAACGCTTAAAACGGGTAGAAAAGTTTCATTCTGGTATGGTGCCAGATCCGTTCGTGAAATGTTCTATGATGACCATTTTAAACAAATTGAAAAACAATTTCCTAATTTTTCTTACCATGTTGCTCTTTCAGATGCGATGGAGGAAGATAATTGGACAGGCCCCACAGGCTTTATTCATCAAGTCCTTCACGATGAATATTTATCATTACACGAAGATCCTACAGAATTAGAATATTATATGTGTGGTCCTCCCCCAATGATTAGTGCTGTGGAAGGAATGTTGGATAACTTAGGTGTAGAACCAGAAATGATAGCTTACGATAGTTTTGGCTAATTCTCAAAAAATAAAAATATATTTAAAAGCCCAACTTATGTTGGGCTTTTTCGTCTTTTATAGTGGGTGTAGTTCACTGAGAGATTTAATTGAAATTTCGGGTCAAACTATGGGGACTACCTACACCATCAAGATTATTTCGAGTCATTCGAATATCGGTTGTAATGAACTTAAATTTGGAATTGATTCTGTCTTGGAAAATGTAAATCGACAAATGTCAACTTGGGATTCCAATAGTGAGATTTCTATATTGAATCAAAATGAGTCAATATTACCTATCTTAGTGTCTACAGAATTCTATAATATAGTTGAAATGGCACAGTCAATTTCTATGCAAACAGGTGGCATTTTTGATATTACAATTTATGAATTAATGAGTCTGTGGGGATTTGGTCCTGCCCCAAAAAATGGTGTACCCAACTTGGATGACATTAATCAAGTTTTAATTTCAATAGGTTATGAGAAAATTATTCTTTCACAAAATCATATTCAAAAAACGAATTCAAAAATTAAATTAGATTTAAATGCAATTGCGAAGGGATATGGTGTTGATCAAGTCTTTAAATGGATTAATTCCCAGGGGTATTCTGAATTATTTGTTGAGATTGGCGGGGAAGTTAAATGCTCTGGTCGAAATCAATATAATAAATACTGGTCCATAGGAATTGAAAATCCAACAGGGGGGAATAAACATAACCAAATATTTGCAGCCATTATTTATTCCGATGGCGGTGCGGTAGCGACTTCTGGGAATTATAGAAATTTTGTGAATATTAATGGTGAAATACTTGGACACACAATCAATCCGAAAACAGGCTATCCAATTCAGACTGATGTTTTATCTGTTACAGTTCTTTCAGATTTATGTATGGTTGCCGATGCTTGGGCCACTGCACTGATGGTTATGGATTACGATACAGGTTTAAAGATGGTAAATGAAAACCACGATATAAAAGCTATCTGGATTTTAAATAATAAGGATGGCTCAAGACGATTAGCTAGGTCCGATGGTGCGAAAGTAGAAGACTCGATATACGAAATTATTCCTTAGCAGAATCTATTGCAGTATTCTCACATATTTGTGTATCACCACCACATACGGAGCAAACGCCTTCAGGATTTAGATTTCCACAAGAGCCTGCCAACGGTTTATTATTAAAAATAACGCCTATGGCCATGCCTGCAATAGCAATTAATAGAATTGTGATTCCAAAAACAATATTCATTCATGAAATTACAGAATTTTCCCTTTTTATTTCTCTTTAATAATAAGGGTTCAATATTCCTTTCTATGTAGGAAATATTGTAATTTTCCGGCTTCCATAAAACGGAAGATTAATTAATATGAAACATAAAGTTCTATCTATATTTCTGATTGGATTTCCAATGCTGGCTTTAGCGAGTGACATTGCCCATGGTGCAATTCCACATTTGGATGGGAGTCTGGAGAATCTGAGCATTTACTGGATCATTCCTTTTGTGGGAATTCTCCTATCGATAGCTGCTTTCCCGTTAGTTGCTCCCCAGTTTTGGCATCATAATTATGGTAAGATTTCTCTTTTTTGGGCTTTATCACTTATTCTTCCATTTATATCAATACAAGGATTCGATGTGGTGCTTTATGAGATTCTCCATGTAGGATTTTTGGAATACATCCCATTTATTATCCTATTACTCGCTTTGTTTACTATTTCTGGTGGTGTTCAGTTAACAGGATCTCTGGTAGGGTCACCCAAGTTAAATACCCTTATTCTATTAATCGGAACTGTCCTCGCTAGTTGGATGGGAACGACCGGTGCAGCAATGTTACTTATTCGCCCATTGATTCGCGCAAATATTAATCGTAAAAACAAAGTACATATCATTGTGTTCTTTATTTTTCTAGTTGCAAATATTGGCGGATCATTAACTCCATTAGGGGATCCACCCTTATTTTTAGGGTTCTTAAAGGGTGTGGATTTCTTTTGGACTACAAGTGCATTATTAGTCCCTATGACATTTATGGTTGTTTCTCTTTTAATAATATTTTATGGTGTGGATACTTTCTATTATGGGAAAGAATTGGTCCCGGAAAAACAAAATGGTTCTTCTGAGAAACTTGGGCTGAAAGGGTCTTTTAATCTTTTTTTACTTTTAGGGGTTATCGGGGGAGTGCTTTTAAGTGGATTTTGGAAACCCCATGTTTATATTGAAATCTTTCATGTTCATTTAGAATTACAAAATTTAGTTCGTGATGGTCTTTTATTAGGGTTAACATTTGCGAGTTGGAAAATGACACCCCAAACAATTAGAGATGCAAATGAATACACATGGTTTCCTATTGTTGAAGTTGCAAAATTATTTGCAGCAATCTTTGTTACCATTATTCCTGCGATTGCTATTTTAAAAGCTGGGGCTAACGGTGCACTTGGTTCCGTCGTCTCATCCGTATCTACAGATAGCGGTGAACCCATTAATTATATGTATTTTTGGGCTACCGGGATTTTGTCCAGCTTTTTAGACAATGCTCCAACATATCTTGTTTTTTTTAATACAGCAGGCGGTGATCCGAATTTACTTATGGGTGAAATGTCTAATACACTTCTTGCAATTTCAGCTGGGGCTGTTTTTATGGGAGCTAACTCATATATAGGTAATGCACCCAATTTCATGGTGAAGTCGATTTCTGAATCATCAGGAATCGAAATGCCAAGTTTCTTTGGATATTTAATTAAATGGTCTATTCCAATTCTATTTCCACTTTTTATTTTAGTTACGTATCTGTTTTTCTAATGCGAGTTTCAAAAGTTACTACTAAAACGGGTGATTCAGGCCAAACTGGGTTGAGCGGTGGGAAGCGTGTTTCTAAATCCCATATCAGAATTAAAACTTTAGGAGCGGTGGATCATTTAAATTCAATCATCGGTTGGACTAGCATTAAAGCCGATGAATCTTTAAAAGAAAATCTAAGCTCAATTCAACAGGACATGTTTAATTTGGGTGGTGAATTATCCATGCCAGATTCGGATTTTGTTTTATTAAAAAGGGACCGATTAAATTGGGTGGAGTCAGAAATAGATCGATTAAATAAAGATCTTCCTCCCTTGAAAGAATTTATCCTTCCTGGAGGGTCGGAACTGTCTGCCCGAATTCATATTTCAAGAACTGAATGTAGAAATGTAGAACGAAATCTAGTTGAATTGAGTGAATTGGAATCAATCCCAGAATTACATATTTGGTTTTTGAATCGGTTATCAGATTATTTATTTGTTTTAGGTCGAACCGTACTTTTAGCCGAAAAACATGAAGAAGTTGAATGGAATCATCAAAAATAAAATGAATTTTAATAATACACCCATAGATTGGCAGCAGGTTCACCAAGTTATAAGTGAAGCTAATCGCATCATGTTGACTACTCACGAAAATCCAGATGGAGATGGTTTAGGTGCAGAATGTGGGATATTCCATCATTTGAAAGAATTAGGCAAAGATGTTCGAATTATAAATTATTCTCCCTTACCGCATGATTATCAATTTTTAAATGGAAATAATATTTATGAGTGTTTCAATAAAGACATACATATTGAATGGGTCCAAAATGTGGATCTTGTTATTGTTTTTGATGTGGGGGATTTCGTTCGAATTCGAACTATAGTAGACACAATACATGAGCATGAATTAACTACAATGAATATCGACCATCATCCGCATCCGAATGATCATCCCTTCACCCATAATATTGTTGACCTTACTGCTGCAGCTACGGGATGTATGGTATATGATTATCTAAAAATGGCACGTACGACTCCAATTACGAAAGAAAGTTATGTAGGTATCTATACAGCAGTGATGACTGATACTGGAAGTTTTAGGTATAGTAATACGGATAGAAAATGCCACGAAATTGCAATTGAATGTTTATCGGTTGGTGTCGAGACTCATATTATTTATAGACAAGTTTATGAAAACAGTACACGATCAAGAATGCAATTAATGGGTGAGCTTTTAACTAATCTCCACTATGAATTAAATGGTAATTTGGCCTGGTTCACCATCACACGAAATATGATGAAAAATGCACAAGCATCGAAGACAGATGTAGACGGATTCTCTGATTTGGTACGAACAATTCATGGTGTAGAAGTCTCGCTAATGATATTTGAACAAAATGAAAATAGTTGTCGAATTAATTTCAGATCAAAAGGAAATTATACCGTAAATGATATTGCCAGAACTATGGGGGGTGGGGGTCACGCTTTTGCTGCAGGGGCAGTGGTTGAAGGTAACTTATCCTATGTAATTGAAAAAGCTGTGAGTGCATCAATTGAATCCGTTAAGCAAAAGATGAATGGATCGTTATGAAAATATTAGTTGCTAAAGATGCAGGATATTGTTTCGGAGTGAGAGATGCGGTTAGTCTGGCTTATGATACAATGAAAGATCATGGCGAAGTTTATATGCTAGGTACTATTGTGCATAATGAGAAAGTTGTTGACGATCTGTCTAAAGCAGGATCAAGGGTGGTGGAAAAATTAGATGAAGTACCCAGTGGTAAACCTATTCTGTTTCGTGCCCATGGTACTATCCCAAAAGTTTGGGATAAGGCTAAAAATAAAAATTTGAATATTATTGATGCTACCTGCCCACTAGTAACTGAAATTCACGATGAAATTAAAGAATTAGAAGCCGAAGGTAGACGTACCATTATTATCGGTGACCATGGTCATGATGAAGTCTTAGGGATTGCTGCCCAAGTTAAAAATCCCATCATAGTTGCCAATGTTGATGAAGCAAAATCACTTCGAAAAATGAAAAAAGCTGGTGTGGTTAGTCAATCCACACAAATGATTGAAAATGTTCAGGAAATAATCAATGTTCTAATGCAAAAAGTTTTTGATCTACGTTTTGTGAATACTATTTGTTTTCCTACTCGTAGGAATCATGAACAAATAAAAGAATTAGCGAGCCAATGCGATGTCATGATTGTAATTGGATCATTTACAAGTGCAAATTCAAAAAGATTAACCCAATTGGCACTGGAAAGGAATAATCAATCTTACCAAGTAACAAATTCGGATGATTTAAATAGGAATTGGTTTAATAAATGTGAAACGGTTGGAATCTCAGCTGGGGCATCTACACCGGATGATATCATCAAAGGTGTAGTAGAAAAAATAAAAGAAATAAGACATGTAACTGAAGAGGAAACAGTTTATGAATAATGGAACGTTTGAAGTGAAAGTTGGATTAGCTGAAATGCTGAAAGGTGGCGTTATAATGGATGTAACAAATGCCGATCAAGCGAAAATTGCAGAAGACGCGGGTGCATGTGCTGTTATGGCATTGGAACGTATTCCTGCTGATATTCGCAGAGATGGCGGTATCTCAAGAATGAGCGCCCCAGAAATGATACTTGGAATTCAAGCGCAAGTCTCAATTCCAGTTATGGCGAAATGTAGAATTGGTCATTTTGCTGAAGCGCAAGTGCTGGAAACGCTCGAGATTGACTTCATAGATGAAAGTGAAGTTTTAACCCCAGCGGATGAACATAACCATATTTGGAAACATAATTTTAAAGCACCCTTTGTTTGTGGATGTAGAAATTTGGGTGAAGCACTTCGCAGAATTTCTGAAGGTGCGGCAATGATTCGGACAAAAGGCGAGGCAGGAAGTGGAAACATAGTCGAAGCAGTACGTCATATGAGAACCGTTATGACCGAAATTAAAAGAGTAACTTGCCTTGAGCAGGATCAACTTGTAGCAGAAGCAAAAAATTTGGGAGCCCCCCTTTCGTTGGTTCAACAGGTTGCCAACCTGGGTAAACTCCCCGTTCCTAATTTTGCTGCTGGTGGCATTGCAACCCCAGCAGATGCATCACTTATGATGCAACTAGGCGCTGAATCAGTATTTGTTGGGTCAGGTATTTTTAAAAGTGATGATCCAGCAGCTCGAGCCAAAGCTGTTGTAGAAGCAACAACTCATTACCAAGATGCAAAAAGAGTTGCTGCTGCAAGTTCCGGTTTAAAAAATGCCATGAAAGGGCTAGATATGTCAGAAATACCACCAGAAGAACGACTTCAAGAAAGAGGTTGGTAATTAAAATCGGAGTATTAGCATTGCAGGGTAATTTTTCTTTGCATCACGATGTTTTTTCTCGACTGGGAATTGATTCAATTCCAATAAAAGTTCAATCGGATTTAGACTTGATCGATGGACTAGTGATTCCTGGTGGAGAGTCCACCACGATGTCATTGTTGATTAATACATTTAGATTACGTGAGCCAATCATCAATTTTGGAAAAGATCACCCCGTAATGGGGACATGCGCCGGTCTAATCTTAATGGCTAAAGAAGTTCAGGATAAACGCGTCCAATCCTTTGGGTTCCTTGATATCTCTGTGGAAAGAAATGCATATGGAAGACAAATTAAATCATCAACTGAAAAAGTTTTGTATCATTTTGGACTAAATAAAAAAGTTGAATTAAAAACGACATTGATCCGAGCACCAAAAATATCAAATGTAGGTGAAGGTATCCATATCTTGGGAGAATTTGATGGATCTCCTGTTGCAGTACTTAGTGGACATTATTTAGGCCTTTCATTCCATCCTGAACTCAATAATATCGATATTTTTCATCAAGTGTTATTTGATCCAAATTGCGAATATTATTACAAAAATTTAAAACAAACATATGCCGCTTAAATATTTACCCCATATCAATTCCCCCGAAGATATTCGTGATTATTCTAATGATCAACTTCACGAATTATGTGATGAACTTCGAGACTATATCATAGAGACCATTACAGAAATTGGGGGGCATTTAGCACCAACTTTGGGTGTAATTGAACTCTCAGTCGCACTTCATTATATTTATAATACACCAAAGGATAAATTAATTTGGGATGTGGGTCATCAAGGCTATGCTCATAAACTATTAACGGGGAGATTTAATAAATTTCCAACGATTCGAAAATTTAAAGGGTTAAGTGGATTTTTAAAACGATCTGAGAGCAATTTTGATGTGATAGGTGCTGGCCATGCTTCTACTTCAATTTCTTCAGCATTGGGAATTGCTGAAGGCCGATATCAGAAAAAGGAAAATTTTCGAGTTGCAGCAATAATAGGTGATGGTTCAATGACAGGCGGTCTTGCATTTGAAGGTATTAATAATGCTGGTCATTTGGGTCGACAATTGCTCGTTATTTTGAATGATAATGAAATGTCCATAAGTCCTAATGTGGGTGCTATCTCAACTTATTTTACACGACTGATTTCGAATCCACTTTATAATCGTATCAGAAATGAAATTTGGGACTTAACGGGTAAATTACCCATTGCGAAATCCACCACTCGGACTTTGATTAGAAAAGTAGAGGAAAGTTTAAAAAGTTTAATTGTACCCGGTATATTATTTGATGAATTGGGCTTTCGATATTTTGGACCCATTGATGGTCATGATCTAGATGAGGTACTTCATACTTTGGAAAATATTAAGGATATCCAAAAACCCGTATTGCTTCATGTTTTGACAAAAAAGGGTAAAGGGATGGTATCCATGAATGTAGATACCCGTGAATACCATGATGATGCCGTAAAATTTCATGCGGTTAAACCCAATGGTAAGAATCCTTATAAGATCGAAAAAGAAACCCCTAAAATAACTGCGCCTGTTTTCCAGGATGTGTTTGGAAAATTAACCTGCGAAATTGCCCGAAATCGAGAAGACACAGTTTGCGTTACCGCAGCTATGCGAGAGGGGACTGGATTAGTTCCATTTTCCAAAGAATTTCCTGATAGATTTTATGATGTTGGTATTGCAGAAGGACATGGAGTAACATTTTCCGCTGGATTAGCTACGGAAGGTATTAGACCCATTACGGCTATTTATTCTACATTTTTACAACGTGCATTTGATCATATCGTTCATGATTGTGCGATTCAGCATTTACCGGTAATCTTTTGTTTGGATCGTTCCGGTATTGCCGGTGAGGATGGTCCTACCCACCATGGTGCCTTGGACTTAGCCTACATGCGATGTATTCAAGGTATGATTGTAACTGCCCCAAAAAGTGGCAATGAATTTAGAAATTTACTCTACACGGCGTTGAACGTAACAGAAAACCCATTTTCGATTCGGTACCCTAAAACTAGTTCGGTAGAATTTGATGAAAAAGGTCAAGCTGAATTACTTCCTATTGGATCTTGGGATGTGGAACAGCGGGGTTCTGATGTTGCCATTTTGGCTGTAGGGCCAATGGTTTACACCGCTTTGGATGCGGCAAAACAAATTGCTTCATCAGGGATCATCTGCGAAGTAGTGAATTGCAGATTTATCAAGCCGATGGATACAGCATACTTGGATTCTATGAAGAAAAAATTCACAAAGATCATTACCTTGGAAGAAGGGACGACCACAGGCGGTTTTGGTGATGGTGTTGCCGGGTGGCTTTTGGAAAATGGATTTCAGGGCCAGTTAAAGAAACTGGGGTTGCCTGATACATTTGTTGAGCATGGTTCACGTGATCAAATTCTATCTATGTTGGGTTTAAATGTTGAAGGTGTCGCAAAATCGGTTCTGAAATTTTCAGCTATAAATGAAACGAGTGCATATTAATAGTTGGATGGTCATAAATATGAAAATCACTTTAATAATTATAAACCATGAATGAACAATTAAATTTATTTCAACAGAAGCTAGATGAGTGGAAAAAAACCACAGATTCTATGCCAACACGGAAAGAAGATTTCGATACGCTTTCTGGCGAAAAACTAGATTTGTGTTATTTTCCAAATTCTCCTAGTGTTGATTACTTAGAGAAGATCGGATTTCCGGGGCAATTCCCCTACACTCGGGGTGTCCATCCCAATTTATATCGTGGGAAGCTTTGGACAATGAGACAATTTGCAGGATTCGGGAAACCTGAAGAAACTAATTTTCGATTCAAAAAATTGCTAGAAAAAGGTCAAACGGGTCTTTCTGTTGCTTTCGATATGCCAACGCTTATGGGTTATGATCCTGATCACCCATATTCACGGGGCGAAGTCGGTAAGTGCGGCGTAAGCGTTTCTTCATTAGCTGACATGGAAACTTTATTTGATGGAATTAATTTAGGTGAGATTTCTGTTTCACAAACTATCAATGGGCCTGCTATCATACTCCTTGCTTTTTATATAGCTACCGCAGAAAAACAAGGTGTGCCCTTGGATCAACTTCGTGGAACACTTCAAAATGATATATTGAAAGAATTTATTGCTCAAAAAGAATGGATTTTCCCACCCAAACCATCCATGCGTGTAATAACAGACATGTTATCTTATTGTACGGAATTTATGCCAAAATTCAATACCATTTCTGTCAGCGGATATCATATTCGGGAAGCAGGGTCAACTGCAGCGCAGGAATTGGCTTTTACATTGGCTGACGGATTTGCTTATGTAGAACACGGAATAGAAGCTGGATTGGATGTGGATGATTTTGCACCACAGCTTTCTTTCTTTTTTAATTCTCATTTAGACTTTTTTGAAGAGATCGCAAAATTCCGTGCCGCACGGCGAATTTGGGCCAAGCGCATGAAAAATAAATATGGTGCCAAGAGTGAACGATCCTGGAAGCTACGTTTTCATACTCAAACTGCTGGGTGTAGTCTTACTGCTCAGCAACCTGAGATTAATATTGCAAGAACAGGGTTTCAAGCTTTGGCGGGAGTCCTAGGTGGCACTCAATCTCTCCATACGAATTCAATGGATGAAACATTAGCTTTACCCACAGAGAAGGCAGCGGAAATTGCACTTCGGACTCAACAATTAATTGCTTATGAAACTGGAGTTGCCAATGTAGTTGATCCGTTAGGAGGATCCTGGTTTATTGAAGAACTCACCGATAGAATTGAAAAAGATGTGGAAAAGTACTTTCATGAAATTGAAAATTTGGGTGGTGTAATCCCAGCTATAGAACAAGGCTATTTTCAACGTGAAATAGCGAGAGCTGCATCAGATTATCAAGCTAAATTAGATTCAAACACACGTGTAATGGTTGGTGTGAATCGATTTATTAAAGATAACGAAGAGATTGATATCCCGATTCTTGAGATTGGGGGTGAAGCGGGAACTGAACAACGGAAAAAATTGGCTGATATGAAAAATTCGCGAGACGAATCCATAGCGCAAGCTGCTCTTAAATCAATTGGTGATGCGTGTAGAAATAATGAAAATTTGATGTTACCAATCATTGCAGCAGCAAAAGCCTGTGTAACGATGGGCGAAATTGTTATTACCATGAAAGCAGAATTTGGGGAATGGCAGGAAACTGCTGTTTTTTAAGAAAATAATAATTATGAATAAGAAAAAAGTTACAATTGCTGTTAGTACACTTACACTTTTAGCAGTGGTATGGATTGGATTTGTCACTTTTAGTCCAAATCAAGAAAATCCGGGAATGGTTCGGTTTTTATCTTTATCAGAGATACAAACTGTAAAAGAAAATGAAAGGATACGGTTAGGGGGGCTGGTTTATCCTGGCTCAATTCTAATATCTGAAAAAAACCAATTGGAGTGTAATTTTCGATTAAAACAGGGTGAACATTCAATTCCTGTTCTTTTTACAGGAACTCGTCCAGATTTATTCAAAGACGATGCAGAAGTTATTGTTGAAGGAAATTATATTGATGGAGCTTTTGTAGCTGATCAACTTCAAACGAAATGCGCATCTCGTTTTGAAGGTGAATTAAGAAACGAAGCGTCTTATAATACTGAATCGATATGACACCTGTTTTAGGAAGTATTTCCTTAAGCCTTGCGCTCGGGGTTGCTTTCATTTCTATTCTTCTTTTTTCACTTTTTCTCAAAAAATCAGACTATAGGTTTTTTATTGCTGGATGGAGAGCAACTGTAGTTGTTTCTGCATTAACAATCCTTGCAACCTTAATATTATTATATGAATTACTTTTAAGCAATTTTGATATAAGTTATGTCGCACACTACACTAGTTTAGAAACTCCCACATTTTACAAAATTACAGCATTGTGGGCTGGACAATCTGGTTCACTCCTTTTTTGGCTCTTTATTCTTTCTGTTTATACATTAATTGTCTTATATCAATATAGAAACTCATATTCAAAATTGATGCCTTGGATCATTATAGTATTAGTCTTTGTCCAAATATTTTTTCTGATTTTAGTCAATATTGTTGAAAATCCATTTATGCCTACTGATGCAGATTTTGTAGTAATAAATGGAAATGGACTAAATCCACTTCTCCAAAACCTTACCATGGCGATTCATCCACCTACCTTATATCTAGGGTATGTTGGATTCACTATTCCATTTGCTTTCGCAATAGCGGCACTGGTCACAAAAGAAACTGGATCAGTATGGATTCGATCAATCCGTAGATGGACATTGATAGCATGGTTATTTCAAAGTGGTGGCATTATTCTTGGAGGATGGTGGGCTTATCAAGAGTTAGGTTGGGGAGGATACTGGGCATGGGATCCCGTTGAAAATGCTTCCTTTATGCCATGGTTAACGGGGACTGCATTTCTTCATTCTATTATTATTCAGGAGAAGAAAGGTCTCCTCAAAACCTGGAATATGGTATTGATCCTCGTTACCTTCACACTTTGTATTTTTGGAACATTTCTAACACGAAGCGGAGTTATGTCATCAGTTCACGCTTTCGCTGTTTCTAATCTGGGACCAATATTTATAGTGTTTATTGTTATCATTTTGGTAATATGTATTTATTTAATAATATCCCGCCTACCTTATTTAAAATCAGAAAAAAGGATAGAATCTTTTACATCTAGAGAAAGTGGTTTTCTATTAAATAATGTAATTTTTATAACTATTTGTTTTGCTGTTTTTTGGGGGACAATATTTCCAGTCCTTTCTGAAGCAGTGAGTGGAGACAAAATTACCGTTGGAGCACCTTTTTTTAATCGAGTGAATATTCCGATTGGATTGATGCTATTATTTTTTACAGGTGTTGGTCCATTATTAGCATGGCGACGAACATCCAAAGATGCATTTATTCGAAATTTTTCTATACCAATTATAAGTGGAATTGCTATTTTTATTGTATGTTTAATCTTTGGAATTCGGAATACAACTCTAATATCATTCCCACTTACAGCATTTGTTTTCACTGCTATCCTCATTGAATTTCAAAGAGGGATTAATTCTAGGGTGACTCGATTTGATGAATCATTTTTAAAGGCATTACAGACCTTAATTGCTAGAAATAGATCACGATATGGTGGATATATTGCTCATTTGGGAATTGTATTTATGTTTATTGGGTTTTCGGGTCAAGCGTTTGATACTGAACTTGAGTTTGCGCTTAAAAAAGGGGATTCTAAGATTTTTGACGGATATTCTTTTGAATTGGTTTCGATCGATCCTGTTGAAAGGCCTAACCATATTGCCTGGATTGCAGGAATCAATGTCTGGAATTTGGAAAAACATTTAGTCACAACCCTTTACCCCGAAAAGCGTGTTTATTTTCATCTTGATCCAAATCCGGAAAAGAGACAACCACATAGTGAGCTAGATATTCATACCACCATATATAAAGATATTTATTCTATTTTCTCTGGTGTTGATATTGAAAAACAAATAGCATACTTAAAAATTATGATTAATCGACTAGTCTACTGGGTTTGGTTTGGTGGTTACGTATTAATTATTGGAACAATGATTAGCCTTTGGCCAGCAAAGGAGTATTAATGGAAATCAATTTTTTAATTATTATTACTTTTTTGCTTTCTCTTATAGTTTGGTACATAGTAACGCCCTTAATTGAGGGAACAAAAGAGATTCCAACTCAAATCAATCAGCACGAGCTGAATCGGAATAAAACAGTGCTATTAAGACAGATCAAAGAATTAGAAATGGATTATCACATTGGCAATGTCTCTGAAGAAGATTTTAACAATACCCGAAATGAATTGAAAAATGAAATTTCCACAATTATTACTAATATTAAAAATATTTCATGAACTTAGATATTAATAATCTGTCAAAATCTTTTTATCATGTCCCAGTTTTTCAATCTTTTTCTATATCAATAAAATCTGGAGAACGGGTTGGGCTTTTCGGCCCAAATGGGTCTGGAAAAACCACATTATTAAAAATGATCAGTGGGATAATGTCCGTCGATAAAGGAGAAATCCTAATTGGGAACATTCTTCAAGATTCGGAAAATATCAAAACTAGAAAATCTATTTATTATCTTGGACATTCATTAGGATTGTATCCAGGCTTAACTGGAAATGAAAATATATCTTTTATATCGAAGCTTTATGGAAAAAGTGAACTTTTAGTCTTAGATGTATTGAAAAAAGTTGGATTAGGAAAATTAGAGAATAAATTAGTCAAATTTTATTCACAGGGCATGCTACAAAGGCTCAAATTGGCAACTGCAATTATCCTTAATCCCGAAATTATTTTGCTTGATGAACCTTTGAATGGTTTGGACAATGAAGGATTGGATTTATTTAAAAAAGTTTATACAGAGTGGGAAGAAAATAGTAAAACAATTTTTGTTGTTTCTCATGACCAGGAATGGTTAAAAAATTTTACAAGTCGAACAATTGAATTGACTTAATAAAATGATTTTTCACTTAGTTTTAAAAGATTTAAAAATTGAATGGCGATCCAAAGAGATAATTACCTCCATGTTTATTTTTGGTTTATCAATTACATTAATTTTTGCTTTGGCATTTCAGGTGGCTCCAAATCTAATTCGAACATTCGCTCCGGGACTTCTATGGGTTGTAATTCTCTTCACGTCAGTATTAGGATTAAACCGATTATTTTCATTGGAAAAGGAGGATCAGGCTCTTTGGAGTTGGGTTGCAGCGCCTGTTAGTCGTGGAACCGTTTATATTGCAAAGGTAATTTCTGCATTCATTTTTATCATAATGTCAGAATTATTATTTATTATCCCTTTTTTTATTTTTTTAAACCTACCATCAAATTTTTCATTTATTAGTTTTGCATTGATATTATTTTTAGGTACAGGTGCAATCGTGTCGGTTGGATGTTTAATCTCTGGAATTACATTGCAAGCACGATTGCGAGATGTATTAATCCCTATTTTACTTTTTCCAAGTGCGTCCCCTGTGGCCATAGCAGCAACAAAATGTACGGGCTTATTATTTAATCAAATTCCGTTGGTAAATTATTTATTTTGGTTGCTTATATTAGGTTCATTCTTTGTAATTTTTGGACTCTTTGGGTATCTGGTTTTTAACCAGATTGTGGAAGAATAGTGTCCTTTTTTAAACATAGAAATAATTTAATTCACGCAGGTATCGCATTAACGTTATCTGTAATCAATATTTATATTATTTTCACTCTAGATCCGCCAAACTTGGCGCAGGGTGTATTTGGTAATATATTTTTTATCCATGTTCCTATCGCTTGGTCTGCATTCCTATTATATTTTGCTGTTATGGTTTGTGGTATCTTTTATTTAACAAACAAATCCATTAAATGGGATTATCGTGGACTTGCTTTTGCTGAAGTGGGTACTATATTTATGTTTCTAGTTTTAACTACCGGACCTATTTGGGCAAAACCAGCTTGGGGCCATTTCTGGCCTTGGGAACCACGGCTAACAACAAGTTTGATTCTTTTTTTAATTTTTCTTGGTTATTTTATGTTACGTGAATTTGGTGGGAATCCAGAACAAGTTTCACGCTATGCAGCAGTATTAGGGATTTTGGCATTTTTAGATGTACCATTGATTTTCTTTTCTGTGAAATTTTGGCTACCAAAAATGCAATCTCATCCACAGGTAGGGCAATATTTTAGTAGTGCAAATCCAATGTCAACATACCTAATTATTTTTTCATTTATCTCAATGATAATTATATCTAGCCTTATGGTTCGCTTTAGAACAAATATTTTATCAATGAATCATACGAGTTAGATTATGGAATATTTAATTACAGTTGTTGTATTGGTTTATGGTATAATTGGTGGATGGTTTTTATATCAAATAAATCAACAAAAAAATATAAATCGGAGTAAATAAACATGGAACGAAAAATTGTTCATGTTATCGGTACAGGAACGATTGGTGAACCACTCATTGGTCTTCTGTGTGACTATAGAGATCAATTAGGTATCGATGAAGTAACTTTTCATAAAAATTCTGCATTGCATCGAGATAGGTCTAAAGTAACAGACCTATTACGTAGAGGTGCTCGGTTATCTGTTGATGAAGGAAAGGAACAGGAATTCAAAAAATTGGGTATGGACCCAGATTTTGAGACGGTGGAGTCAATAAAACGATCTTCAGTTGTTATCGATTGTACACCCAGAGGAGTGGGGCATGCAAATAAGGTACAATATTATGAAAAATTCACAGATTCGGTAAAAGGATTTCTTGCACAGGGTAGTGAAGATGGATTTGGGAAGAAATATGCTTGGGGTATAAATGATGACGCTTTAAAACCCACTGATAAATTTATACAAATTGTATCCTGCAACACACATAATATCTCTTGTATTACAAATACCATTGCCGTGGGTGCAGATCCAGATAATCTAGTTGAAGGGAAATATGTATGTGTTCGAAGAGCGAATGATTTGAGTCAGGCTGGAAGTTTCATCCCCGCACCCCAGGTTGGCGCTCATAACGATGAAAAATATGGATCACATCATGCAGCTGATGCTGCAAGTTTATTTGCAACTTTGGGTATGGATTTAAATTTATTTTCATCCGCCATGAAAGTGAATAGTCAATACATGCATGTTCTCTGGTTTTCCTTGAAGGTAAAGGAGCCTACAACTTTAACATCTGTAAAGGAAAGACTGCACAATAATTCAAATGTAGCCATGACATCTAAAGATATGACGAGTACAGTTTTTTCATTTGGAAGGGACCATGGACATTATGGACGAATTATGAATCAAACAGTGGTTGTAGAGCAAACTCTACATGTTCGAAATAATCATGAAATAACTGGTTTCTGTTTTACACCTCAGGATGGAAACTCGATATTTAGTTCGATCTCTGCAGCTGAATGGTTGCTTTACCCACATTCTTATGAAGATAAGATTCAGTGCCTTTCACATCTTTTCTTTAACAACATTTGAATTTAAATGTTGAACGGGTTGTTACGGGTCCGTTCAGAGAAAATAGTTATATTGTTTGGGAGAGGGAATCGGCTTCCTGTTTATTGATTGATCCCGGTGATGATTCAGAATTAATTATTGAATCAATCAAGAGGCAGAATCTTCACCCAATTGCAATTGTTAATACACATGCCCACTTGGATCATATTGGTGGTGTATCGGATTTAACTCATTATTATAAAATTCCATTTTATTTACATCCCAATGAAAAACCAATATTGGATGGATATGAAAAAGATTGTGCTTTTTTCGGGATGACACCAAAGCGTACTCCAACGGTTGACCATTGGTTAACCACAGGTGAATTTGAAATAGGTAGTTTTTTAATTCGATGCCTTGAAACCCCCGGGCATACTCCAGGTGGAACGTGTTTGGGAATAAAGAATCACGTATTTACGGGTGATACTATATTTGCTGGTTCAGTAGGGCGAACAGATTTACCTGGTGGCAATTGGGATACTTTATGTGATAGTTTAGTCGAAGCCATGAAAGTAATTCCCAGTGATTATATTCTTCACCCAGGTCATGGATCTGATACAACACTAAATATTGAAATGTCTCAAAACCCCTTTTTAATTCCACTATTAAATCGGGTAAATTCTTGATTATGATTGAATTACAAACAATCAATTTGGAGCAAATTCTATCTGATCCAATCTTTGATCAATTCAAAGACGAAATGACATCCTTTTATGATATAAAGAAAGGAGATAAAATTATTATTTCTGTTTCAGGGGGACTAGATTCAATGGCGCTCTTATTACTCATGGAGTCACTAAATAAATTTGAATTCATTGTTGTACATGTGAACCACCATTTGCGTAAAGATTCCGCCCAAGATGAATTATTAGTGCGTCAAATTTGTGATTCATTGGAAGTCATATTTTATTCCATATCACTCAACCCAAACGAAATCGAAAAAGGTGAGAGTGTTGAACAATGGGCAAGAACGAAACGATATGAATTTTTAAATCAAATTATGAAACAAACTAATTCAAAATGGATAATGACTGCACACCATGGTAATGATCAGGTTGAAACAGTCTTGATGAATTTGTCTCGTCAATCGGGCATTCCGGGTCTGTGTGGTATTGGGAAGCGAAACGGACATATTTTGCGTCCATTTCTAGGATTCACCAAAAGAGATCTAAGCCTTTTTGTGGAAAGAACACAAATCCCCTATCGCGAGGATTCAACTAATTCTAATTTATCTATCCCTAGAAATTTTATCCGCCATGCGATTATCAAACCATGGGAAAAAAACGTTAAAAATCTTGTAAATAGCATCAAAGGATCAGTTGATCATATCTCAGAGTGGAAAGACGCATTGGACTTTTTTATTGTGGAAATGATTCTCCCAAAAGTGAAACAGTCTGACAATGAGTTCCATATTCCACTTAATCTTATTGAAACTATGCCAATATTGGTAAAAATAAGATTGGTTCAGATTTTGTTAGATAGGACTAATCATCAAATGTGGTCCAAACATCAAATTAAAATATTGAAATCTTTTTTTCATAAAGAAGAAATTGGGAATGAACATATTTTACCGAACGGATGGAAATTGCTTCGTGATCGAACATCAATAATCGGGAAAAATATGAGAGATACCACTAAGAATGTTCGCATGGAGCTTTTACCTAACATTCCAGTTGAATTCAATCATTATAGATATGAATTACTATTTGATAATCAATCTGAACTTGAATCGAATCAAAACCAGGAATGGGTAGATTGGTCTTTATTGAAAAATCAGAAATTGGAGATCAGATCCTGGACAGACGGCGATTCATTTCAGCCATTGGGAATGGCCGGGCACCAAAAAATTAGTGACTTTCTAATAAATGAAAAAGTTGATCGTTTCTCTAAAGAATCTCAAGTTGTTATGACTGCCAATAATGAGATTATTTGGGTCTGTGGTCGACGTCTAGCTGATTGGGTCAAGCTTACCAAAAATACAAAAGAAACAGCCACACTTAACCGTAGACAAATTATAATATGAATGATTTAGACCCAAATAAAACTTTGCTAATATCTCCTGAAAGGATTCAAAAACGTGTTGGGGAAATGGGAAAGGAAATATCTGAAATATTCTTGGGAAAAGACCCAATTTTTATAGGTGTTTTAAATGGAAGTTTTATTTTTTTGGCAGATTTGTTACGCACAATCTCAATTGATTGTGAAATGGATTTTATCAAAGTTCGAAGTTATGTAGGAAAAGAATCGTCCGGAACAATTCAGCTAATTAAAGATATATCTGCTAATGTAACAAACCGTCATGTTATATTAGTTGAAGATATAATTGATTCAGGGAATACCATTCAATTTTTAAGAGAAAGAGTTAATAGTGCAAATCCCAAATCAATTTCTGTTGCAACTTTTTTATTGAAACCAGAAATAGCAAAAATTAATTTTCAGGTTGATTTTATTGGATTTGAAATTCCTCCAGAATTTGTTGTAGGATATGGGTTGGATTTCAATCAAAAATACAGACATTTAAATGGAATTTATCGATTAGGTAATGAACCTGCCTAACAACTCATTAAGGAATAATCTAGATGAAAAATCAAAATAATAAATCAAAGAAAAATTTGAAAAACCCAAAACAAAATAAACAACCTGACCAATTTGATTGGATGCGTGCAGGAAAAACTAGCATTATTTGGCTAATGATTATTTTCGCTGCAGTATACATCTCGAGTCAACTATCCGATTCAGGTAAAAAAGAAATTGAAATTGAATACACAGATTATCGTGAATATCTTGAGAGTGGTGATATAAAAAAAGGTATTATTATGGGTGATGTATTCCACGGAGAATTCAAAGTGCCTCAATCTTTAGACACTCCAATTGGGACTCTCAATGAAATAACCCATTTTAAACTAACGCTACCTTTCATTGAAAGGGAAGATACAGAAGATTGGGATGCAGCAGGAATAGAATATACTTTTAAAGAAAAAACAATTGATTGGACAGGATATCTACTCAATATGCTTCCATGGATTTTATTGATTGGGTTTTGGTTTTTTATGATACGCCGGATGCAAGGTGGTGCCGGTGGAGTGGGTGGAATTTTCAAATTCGGAAAAAGTAGAGCATCCTTATGGACTTCAGATCAGCCACGAGTGACATTTAAAGATGTTGCTGGATGTGAAGAAGCAAAAGAAGAATTAAAAGAAGTGATTGATTTTTTAAAAAATCCCAAAAGGTTTCAAAAATTGGGGGCAAAAGTTCCTAAAGGGGCATTATTAGTAGGTCCACCTGGAACAGGTAAAACTTTAATGGCACGTGCCATAGCAGGTGAAGCAGCCGTTCCATTTTATAGTTTGAGTGGTGCGGATTTTGTTGAAATGTTCGTTGGTGTTGGTGCTTCTCGTGTTCGGGATCTTTTTGAGCAAGCAAAAAAGACTGAACCGTGTATCATTTTTATTGATGAGATGGATGCCGTTGGCCGTCAGCGTGGCGCTGGAATTGGTGGTGGCCATGATGAACGTGAACAAACTTTGAATGCGCTTCTTGTCGAAATGGATGGTTTTAATAATACCCAAAATGTTGTGGTAATAGCCGCAACAAACCGTCCGGATGTTTTAGACCCAGCCTTACTCCGCCCTGGACGATTTGACCGTCAAATTATGGTAGATATTCCCGATTATGTTGGACGATTAGGAATTCTAAAAGTTCACACGAAAAATGTGGTTATGAATCAAGGTAAAGTTGATCTTGAAACATTGGCAAAAGGTACGCCTGGAATGGTGGGGGCAGACATAGCAAATCTTGTTAACGAAGCTGCATTATTAGCAGCTCGAAAAAGAAAAAAGTCCATTGACATGGATGATTTTGAAGAAGCAAAAGATAAAGTTATGATGGGAGTCCAACGGAAAAGCATGATTCTTTCGGATGAAGAAAAAGAGATTACCGCTTATCATGAAGCAGGTCATGCCTTAGTTGCAATAAAAACAAAAGGTGCTGATCCGGTTCATAAAATTACAATAATTCCTCGGGGAAGAGCGCTTGGTGTTACTATGCAACTTCCCATTGATGAAAAACACGGATACTCTCGAAACTATGTGGAAGGGAGGCTTACCATTCTTATGGGTGGTAGAAGTGCTGAAATGGTCATTTTTAATCAAATGACAACGGGTGCCGGTAACGATATTGAACAAGCAACTCAAATTGCCAGAAAAATGGTAACTGAATGGGGCATGAGTGATCTGATGGGACCCATGACCTTCGGGAAGAAAAATGAAGAAATATTTTTAGGACGAGAAATTCAATCTCATCGAGATTATAGTGAGATGACTGCTCGGATGATCGATGAAGAAATTTCAAGAATTATTCGAGATAGTCAAAGAAAGGCAAGTGAAATATTACGAAAAGAAATAGATATACTTCATCATCTGGCTCAAGAATTATTGAAATATGAAACGATTGATTCGAAAGACTTGATAAAAATCTTAAAAGGTGAAAAGCTTACCAGACCATTAAACGGTCAAGACCAACCTAAAAGAAAGCGTAAACGTCGTAGCAAACCTCAAAATAAACAGTCTCAATCCCCAAAAATATCCAAGCAATCCAATAAACAAAAACAGCAAAAAGCTGATTCTCGGAAAACCAATGATCAGGCCAACAAGACTGAAAAACAGACGACTGGAAATTCCTGATTTGAGCCAGAATATTACACGCCACACATTTAAGAACTGGTGTACAAATCAGGATCAGGAAACTTTGATTATGGGAATCGTCAATGTAACGCCTGATTCTTTTAGCGATGGTGGGCAATATTTTTCAACTGACTCCGCAGTCATTCATGCCATGCAATTGATTCAGGATGGAGCAGACATATTAGATATCGGCGGGGAATCTACACGGCCAGGCGCTTCAATAATCTCTGTAGAAGAAGAATTGAACCGCATCCTTCCTGTCATTAATTCGATCCGAAATAAAGATGAAACTATTCCCATTTCGATTGATACGACAAAATCCGTCGTTGCAAAGAGAGCTATTGAAGCTGGCGCCGATATTGTGAATGATATTAGCGGATTTATGAATGATAAAAATATGCCATCTGTAGTCGGATCTTTGGGTGTGCCTGTGATTTTGATGCATATGAAAGGCACACCAGATACAATGCAAAATAATCCACAGTATGATGATATCATTGGGGAGATTAGTGCCTTTTTCATTAATCAGATTAATGTTGCTAAAATGGCCGGAGTGAAAACAGAATATATCATTTTGGATCCGGGGATTGGATTTGGAAAAACTGCCAATCACAATTTTATACTCATCCAAAAATTGAATGAATTTCGTAAATTAGGATACCCCATAATGATAGGTCCGAGTAGAAAGGCTTTTCTTAGAACAACATTGGATTTACCACCAGATGACCGTAAGGAAGGGACCGCTGCAGTAGTCTCTTCAGGAATTATAAATGGAGCAAGAATTGTAAGAGTTCACGATGTGAAAGAAATGAAACGTGTTGTTATTATCACTGAAAAAATCAGGACTGCTGCATGACTCTATTTAAATTTGGATTCATTACTTTAACCCTGATCGATGTGATTGATATAATTCTAGTCACGTGGATTTTTGTAAAAGTTTATCAATATTTTCGAGAAACCCGGGCGGGGCAAATGCTAATTGGGTTGGTCATCTTATTGATCTCATCTTTTCTATTCAATTCGTTCGGTTTAAGTGCTATGTCTTGGCTGGTGAATCAATTCCAAACAGTCTGGGTTGTAGCATTCGTGATCTTATTCCAGCCGGAGATCCGGAGATTGCTCATTTATGTGGGACAAACTAGGTTTTTGCAACGCATTTTTAGGATGGGGACATCTCGATCACTGGAGGCTGTAGTAGAAGCATCCTTGATCCTGGCGGAGAAAAAATGGGGTGCGCTTATTGTCATTCAGCGGGAAACAGGACTTCGTTCTTATAAGGAAGCAGGAACAGCCCTGAAGGCTGAGGTATCCACACCTCTTTTATTGTCCATATTTAACCCGGGATCACCCATGCATGATGGAGCTGTGATTCTGCAAAATACACTCATTGAAGCGGCTGGTTGTATTTTACCCCTGACAGAAAGCCAAATGGTTTTACCAGAAATGGGGACTCGTCATCGGGCAGCATTGGGAATGACAGAAGAATCAGATGCAATTGTTGTGGTGGTTTCTGAAGAAAGGGGTACGATCTCCACAGCAGAAAATGGCAGATTTACCAATCTTGAAATGGATGAAATGAAATTGAGACGTTATTTGAATGAGCGTCTGTTTATTTCCTCTGGCGATTGATATGGTTTTTTTAAACCTAGTTTAAATTTTATTTGTATGAAATACAGGATTCCCATCATTCTCCTGGTGCTGAACACATACATTTTTGGATGGTCTGACTCTTTAATAAAACAATCCGGACCTGGAATGATGGTTTTGGAATTCACTGTAGATTCTATTTGGATACAAAATGGAAAATTCCATACATATCCAATATTATCAGAAAATAGTGTACCCGGGGAAATCCCTATCCCATGTTTTCAAACACCATTGATAGATATCCCTGTTAACGCCGTCGTAAAAGTCTTTCGTGGAAAACCAAAATATCTTTTTCAGGAAGAGATAGCATTAAATCCCTATGAGAGAAGCAGTGATGGAATTACCGTGAAACCCTATTTACAAAGTCCCAGCCATTCTTTTTTACCTGGAGATGTGGGTTTACAATTATCAGGGAAAGTATCTGCAGAAGATATTACTGTTTTAAAGACAAGTGTTGTTGATCTTAAAGATGGGCGATGGGTTTGGTATCCCAAAACATCGGTGCAACTAAAGTGGTCTGGTACAAAGACCGGAAAATTATTATCTGAAAAAATGAGAGTTCAACCTATGACTCCCAATAAATCGGAATGGGAAAACTTAAGTCATCCTGCACCTTATATGTTTGATGAAAACCTGATTCGAATCGCTGTTGACTCTACGGGGTATTTTCGAATTCCATTGGATAGTTTAGTCAATCAAAACGCCCAGATCCAAAATACAGATTATTCCACATTTCGGTTATGGTCGGATGGGCAGGAAAAAATGATGTACTTTGATGAAGATCTGGGCTTCATTTTTTTCGGTGAAAAAGCACCGCCGCCGGAGGGTGTATCCTATCAGAATAATTTTTATACACCCATTAATTATTACTGGCTTACATGGGGTGAGAGTCAAGGGTTACGATATGCAGAGGAGAGTGTTTATCCATCCCTGGGTGAAAACGAGGTACATTCACCTCATTTTTTTAATTGTACGCTCAAAATCGAAAAAGACCAGTATTTTGCAAGATTGGGTACCATGAATACCCATGATCAATGGGATACCTTTGATCATTTTTTTATGACACCTCCCGTAAATGGAGGTACATCTGTTAATTTTTCCCTATTTATTCCGGATCCATATCGTTCAACCACAAATCAATATTCAGTTAAAACTGAGATCCAAGGAATGACAACTAACTACCACCGTCTCACAGTCCTTCTTAACCGAAACGTATTGGGCTCCATGGAATGGGAAGGGCAGGTTCCGAATCAGTTTGAAACAGGTGAGAACCAAACACTTCCCAATACCGAATTGACGACAGATGGTGAAAATCAATTCACGTTGACAGTTGAAGGAGAAGATGAAAATAACCGTTATGATCAAATCTATTTGAATTGGGTTGAAATCTCCTACGATCGAGAATTTGTAGCAGATCAGGATAAATTGGTTTTCCACAGAGATGGAAATTATTCAACTGTTTCTCAATTTTTGATTGAGGGAT
>JAPYRR010000097.1 GCA_029936885.1 Fidelibacterota bacterium
AATTGCAAACATCTCATTTCAGTAATCAATTATATAATCCATATTTGGGCGCAAAATTTTATGATATAAAGATTGCAGATTTGAATATGGATTCAACGCCTGAAATAGTTGTTTCAAATTGGGAGGTAGAAGGCTTGCGATTATTGCACAATTTTTTGCCTGTGGATGCGAAAACGGATGATCTCCTTTATGATATAAATAATGATGGGGTAGTGAACGATTCTGATTTTGTAATTCTACTTTCCCTTGTAATAAATGGAAATGATTCAGTGAGTGCAGCAGATATTTATTTTGATTCAGCAGTTGATATTTTTGATTTGTTACTTTTGTCGGATTATTTACAAAACATGTAAATAAATAATGTTTAATTGTTCATCAAGTGAATAAAACGGTGCTGTCAAAATAAGTGAAGGATAATCTTTCCAATATGGAAAATCTAAATAATATATTATATAACCCCCTTTTCCCCAAGACGTGGGAAAGATGTATGGGGATAAATGCAATTATTTTACTTTTATTTATAAACGCCTGTTCACCGACAATTCCCACTTTGGATTACAATCCAAAAGGTGATTATAAATTAGAAAAGTACATTTATTCCGTGGATCTCAATGAGGTGGAAAATGACCGTGTTTATGTCCATCTTCATTGTCCCGGACTCAATCAGGATACTGTTATTTTTCATTTTCCGAAAACGATTCCAGGGACTTATAAAGAATTAGATTATGGTGAAATGATTGAATCTATTGAGCCAAAGGATATGAATGGGAATTTGCTCCCTTATGAAAAAATAGGGAAAAATATTTTTCAAATTACCCAAGCCCAAGATCTCACTATGATCCATTATTGGATTGATGATACTTGGGATCATCCAAAATCCATGAGGCGGATTTGGGCCATGGGTGGAACCAATATTGAAGAAGGTGAGAATTTTGTGATTAATGCGTCCGGTTGGTTTGGCTTTTTTGACGGATTGGAGTTGGTGCCCATTCAGGTTTCGCTGGTTCAGCCAGAAGGGATGAAATCCTTTTCTGCTTTACCGGTTGAGTCTGAATTTGAAAATACAGTCGTGTTCAATGCACGAGATTATCATCATTTGATTGATTGCCCCATCATGATATCTGAACCGGACACAGCAACATTTATGGTGGCCAATACAAAAGTATTTATCGAAACACATTATGATGGAGACGGGGTTGGGTATTCAAATTTGATCAAAAAAGAGATTCAGCCATCTATGGAAGCAGTGGCAACTTTTACTGATTCTCTTCCGGTAGATGAATACCATTTTATCATGTATATCCGCGATGGTGCTGGTTTTATGGATACATTACAATCCAAAGAGATTGGTCTTTTTACAAAAGCGAAAACGGTGATGAAAAATATTTCCATGTTTGGTATGGGTGCTTTGGAACACGGTAATTCGTCATTTTATACCTTAACGGATTTTGGTGATTCATCTTATACATCCATGATTAAACGAGTGGCACTTCATGAATTCATGCACATTTTTACACCCTTAAATCTTCATAGCGAATACATCGGCGAATTCGATTACGTGAATCCTCGGATGTCAAAACATCTCTGGTTGTATGAAGGCATAACAGAATATTTTGCCAATCTGATCCAAGTCCAATCCGGTTTGATGACACCATTGGAATTCTTTGCTGGAAAAATGGGTGGGAAAATTCGACGTGCATCAAAATATCCGGAAACAAAAATTCCGTTTACTGAAATGAGTGAACGGGTGTTTGAGAAAAAATATGGTCGCCATTATTCACAGGTTTATCAAAGGGGAGCCATCATTGGACTTTTGTTAGATATTGAGATAATTCGGCTTACCCAAGGTGAAAAAACACTTAAGAATGTGATTCTGGATCTATCCTCCCGATATGGTCCAAGAAAATCATTTGATGAAGAAACTTTTTTTGATGAATTCTCAGCACTGGTTCATCCGGAATTACGGGAATGGTTTTCGGATTATGTGGAAGGGATCGTCCCATTAGATGTAGAGGGTGGACTATTGCAGATTGGGGTCGAATATTCTAAAAAAGGGAAACACACAGCTCCAAAACGAATTTTAACTGATTTTGGTTCAAAGAGTCACAGAATATCATTTGGGAAATTTAAAAAAGTAAAAAAAGTCGGGAAGAAAGATTCGGTTGGTTTCAAAGTGGGCGACCAAATTGATACCGATAAGATTCGGGAAGAATTTTATGATGATTATGGCTATCCTGTGGCGGAAGGAACAGAAGTGACCCTATTTGTAAAAAGGGATGATGCCATGATTGAATTACCCTATTCTATGGAACATAAAGCGCGGAAATACAAACACAGATTACGTCTCTTGAAAGAACCAACCAAAATACAATCCCAATATTATTCCATTTGGTTAGGACAATAAAAAGTAAAGACGATTCTTTTATCCGGGGTGTTAATTATTGTAAATTCTACCTCGCCTAATTACTATAAAACGACATATTTACGGGGGAAACGTACATGTCAAATTGGAATAAAAATCAATTCATTGATCATCTTCGGGATAATTGTAGCCGTGAAGTAGCAAAGGTTGGTGTCTCTATAATAGATTTTTCTGAAAAACATGCGTGTGACATTTCATGGGGACGCGGATCAGATCACGGTACACTTACATTCAGATGTCAGTCTGATGTAGGACCATTGCCGCTTTTTCATATGACTTCCACGGGCCAGTTGAATCTTCAAATTAATTTCATGCGGAATAAGGAAATCCCCCCAATGGTTATGCGAGACATCGTTTTAAAACTGGAATCAAACTTTCTTAGGGATTATAATGAGCTGGAATATCCTAGTGATGTTTTTGTCCCTATGGATGAATTATTTCATACAGAAAACCAAGTGGAAAAATTTCTTAAAGCAATGGAAGGTTGCACTTACAGGCTTAAACAATAAGTCTATTAAACCATTCGTTATTTAAGCCCCAGGATTTATTTGGGGCTTTTTTTTTGACTCACCTCCAGCCCCTCTCTTGTGAGAGAAGGGAAACGAGGAAAAAAATCAAACCCATAGAAATTTAAATGATTTGGATTCTGTAATTGAGGATTTTAAGTACATTGATTAAACTCACCCCCCTAACCCTCTCTCTCATGAGAGATGGGGAATTAAAGGGGGAGAGTCTAAAAATAAGTAGATTCACTCATGACGCCGTTAATAAAACGATGAAAACATTAATCTTAAGCTTGATTATTCTTACCACTCTTTTCGCGACTGATAGATTCAAGGGTGAATTACCTATTGGACTAACGGCAGAGGAGCAAACCCGGATCCATGAGATTTACACCATGGGACGAGAGACAGATCCACCTCCGGGACCTGTTCGAAATATTGCAGAATACGAACGGATGGAAGGTGTGTTGATTCGATACCCTTTTGGAATTTCCACGACCTTGATCGCAGAAATGTCTCAAGAGGTTACTATCTATTGTCTTGTTTCTTCAGGTTCACAAAATTCAGCAAATAGTTCCATGTCAAATGCTGGTGTAAATATGGAAAATGTTGTTTATGTCACGGGTTCAACAGACAGTTACTGGACTCGAGATTATGGCCCTTGGTGGGTAGTAGATGGGAACCGCAATGTGTCAGTTGTAGATTTCACCTACAATCGTCCGCGGCCCAATGATAACCAAGCGCCGATGAAAATGTCGAATCATTTGAATGTATCCTATTATGCAACCGACCTTGTTCACGCAGGTGGGAATTATATGACAGATGGGATGGGCGTTTCCGCTTCAACGGATCTTGTTTACGAAGAAAATGATATTTCTAATGCTGAAATTCATCAGATCATGGATGATTATTATGGGATCGAAACCTACCACGTAGTGGCTGACCCCAACAATACCTATATTGATCATATCGACTGTTGGGGGAAATATTTGAGTCCCACAATAGTATTAATCAGAGAAGTGCCTACAAGCCATGCTCAATATGATGAAATTGAAGCAACCGCTACCTATTTCGGGAATGCTACCAACGAATGGGGCGAGCCTTGGGACGTCTATCGTGTTTGGACACCTAACAATCAGCCTTACACAAACTCCTTAATCTTGAACGAAAAGGTGTTGGTACCCGTAACCGGAAGCAGTTGGGATGATGAAGCCATTGAATCCTATGAAGCAGCTATGCCGGGATTTGAAATTATTCCTTTTACCGGATCATGGGAATCCACAGATGCTTTACATTGTAGGGTAAAAGGGATTCCTGATTTAGAAATGCTCCAGGTTTTTCACAATCCCATCAACGACAGTACAGAAGCGTTTTATAATGGATATTCTGTTGAGGTCATTATTGATGATTTAAGTGAAGCAGGATTGATTGAAGATTCAATCAAAGTCTTCTGGAAAACACCAGAAATGACTGATTGGACTTCTGAGCCTCTTTATGGTTCCGATATACCGGAAGAGCCCAACACTTGGTCAGGATGGATTCCAACGCAGGAAGAAGGTACGATCCAATATTATATTCAGTCTGCTGATTCATCGGGGCGAATTGAAAATAGTC
>JAPYRR010000018.1:0-4150 GCA_029936885.1 Fidelibacterota bacterium
AACACAGTTTTATTATAGCCGGTGACGGAAATGTGATTGAACCAGATGGGGCTGTGGTTGCTATTGGTTCCGGTGGGGGCTTTGCTCAATCTGCCGCATTAGCATTTTTGCAATCCACAAAATATTCTGCAAAACAAGTTGCTGAGAAATCACTCAAAATTGCAGCTGATCTTTGTATTTATACAAACGACACCATTACCGTTTTGGAGATTCAATGAAACAAATGACTCCACGACAAATCGTGAAAGAATTGGATCGATACATTGTCGGGCAAAAGAATGCGAAAAAAGCAGTGGCGATTGCACTACGTAATCGTTGGCGTAGACAGCAGGTAAATGGGAGCCTTCGAGATGAGATTATGCCCAATAATATCATTTTAATAGGGAGTACTGGTGTGGGAAAAACCGAGATTGCTCGTCGTCTGGCCTCGTTAGCAAATGCACCATTTATTAAAGTTGAAGCAAGCAAATTCACTGAAGTTGGATATGTGGGTCGAGATGTAGAATCAATGGTTCGGGATCTTATGGATACTGCAGTATCCATGGTAGAAAGAGAAAAAGAAGAAGAAGTCATTGAAATGGCAGAACTTTTAGCCAATGAAAGGATTCTAGATATTCTATTTCCCGATGATCACAAGGGCGATCCAAAACAATCCAAAGAATTAAAAGAACGTCACGAACGCACCCGGGACAGAATTCGCAAAAAAATGGAAAAAGGTGAATTTGAAGATAAAATGATTGAAGTTGAAATATCCGACGATCCCGTAATCGGAATGCAGGTTTTTGGTCCAATGGGTATGGAAGATATTGGCATGAATATTAAAGATATGATTTCGGGCTCGTTACCAAAATCAAAGCGAAGTAAGAAAATGTCCGTATCTGAAGCCCGTGAAATATTGACAGAGAGTGAAGCTGCAAAATTAATTGATGGAGAAGATGTCATTCGGATTGCCCGAGAACGAACTGAAAACAATGGTATTATTTTTCTTGATGAGATAGATAAAGTTGTAAGTGGGAATAGCGGTGTTGGTCCCGATGTAAGTCGAGAGGGGGTTCAGCGAGACCTTTTGCCTATAGTAGAGGGAAGTAACGTAAATACCAAATATGGTGTTATCTCATCAGATCATATTTTGTTTATTGCCGCTGGCGCATTTCATGTAAGTACACCGTCGGATATGATTCCTGAATTACAAGGACGTTTCCCCATACGCGTGGAAATGGATAAACTCACCAAGGAAGATTTTGTCAAGATATTGACCCATCCCCGATCTGCATTAATCAAACAATACACAGCCCTTTTGGGTGCAGAAAATGTTGAATTAGAATTCAATGATGCTTCCATCAAAGCCGTGGCAGAGCTAGCATCGGAAGTGAATGGCAAAATGGAAAATATTGGTGCCAGACGCTTGCATACTATCATGACAACACTCTTAGAAGACCATTTATTTGAGCAACCGAAACGGGGCAATAAGAAGATCAAGATTACAGCAACCATCGTGAAGGAAGCCTTGAAGGATATAGTTGAAGATCCGGACTTGAGCCGCTATATACTATAATTAATAAAAATACAAAGACTCCATGCCTACGCTCCATTACGGCAGGCAGGCGGAATCGGAAATAATATTTGTTTATGATAAGTAAAATATTTTTATAGCTTTCTACCTTTACGTTAATAATAAAATCCAATTGAAGGATAAATAATGCCCAAGCACTTTTTACATATCGCTGATTTTTCCAAAGATGAACTGTGGGATATGCTTCATTTAGCGAAAGAAATCAAAACCAAATTTCATAATCGGGAAGCATACAAGCCTTTCAAGGATCAATCATTAGCCATGATTTTTGCCAAACCATCAGCCCGAACGCGAATCTCATTCGAAACCGGATTTACGTGGATGGGCGGCCATGCGCTTTTTCTCGGCCCCAACGATATTGGTATTGGCAAGCGGGAAGCGATTAAAGATATAGCCCGAGTTGTCTCCCGTTACAATGATGTGATTATGGCGCGATTGTTTGATCATCAACATATTTTAGAATTGGCAGAATATTCAGATTCATCCATTATTAATGGGCTCACCGATTATAATCATCCCTGTCAAATTATGGCGGATATTCTTACGGTGTGGGAACATCGCGGAAATTTGGATGACTTGAAAATAACTTACATGGGTGACGGGAATAATATTGTTCATTCCTGGCTGCAATTGGCCAGCAAATTTCCCATGCATTTTGTATGCTGTGGTCCCAGCGGATTTGAGCCCGATGAGAAAACGGTGAAAATGGTGGAAGATTCGGGACTCTCTACATTTGAATTATCTCATGATCCAAAATCTGCAGCCAATGGCGCCGATGTGATTTACACAGATGTGTGGGCATCCATGGGACAAAAAGAAGAAGCAGAAGAACGAGAGCGAATCTTTGCCGATTTCCAGGTGAGCGAAGCACTCATGGACAGTACGGGGAAAGACACCTTATTTATGCATTGCTTACCAGCAGAACGGGGACGAGAAGTAACGGATGGTGTGATGGAAGCAGATTATTCCATTGTCTTTGATGAAGCAGAAAACCGCATGCATGCCCAAAATGCTATTATGGTGAAAATAGCTGGTCAATAAACTTGATTATTCCAGTGAACTCTCTGCTCTCCGTGTTAAAATTAATTCGTGTCTTCGTGGTAAAATATTATGTATGACCTCTTATTATTCTTCGAAACAGTCCCCTCTTCTACGAGATCCATTTTTCTTGTAAGCGGACTTGCCCTGTTTTTGTCTCTCGAAGCCATTATTCCGCTTTTCAGAATGGAGTATAAAAAGGCGAAGCATGCGGGAATCAATCTAACCTTTACATTAATTACATTAATTATCAATTTAATAGGTGCTTCTCTTATTGTGGCTGCTGTGGATTTTAACAAGACGTACCAATTTGGGCTTCTTAACATGGTTTCCATGCCATTATGGCTTTACATTATTCTTGGATTAACAGTGTTGGATCTTATAGGTGCCTGGCTGATCCATTGGCTGGAACATCGCGTAAAATGGATGTGGATGTTTCATCTTATTCACCACACTGACCCGAATATTGATGTAACCAGTGGACTTCGACATCACCCGGGAGAGAATGTCCTCCGACTTATATTCACAATTCTTGCAGTTTTGATTACGGGTGCTTCATTCGGATTGGTTATGCTGTATCAAACCATTTCGGCCTTTTTCGCAGCGTTGACACATGCAAATATTCAATTCCCAAAAATATTGGATAAACCACTATCTTGGATATTTGTGACGCCACATTTTCATAAAGTTCATCACCATTATGTTTTACCGCAAACTGATTCAAATTATGGAAATATTTTTTCTATTTGGGACCATGTTTTTTCAACAACATCTCACATCGAAATGGAAAATTTGGAATATGGAATTGATACCCACATGAAACCTGAAGAGCATTCCAATATTAAAAATCTACTCATGGTACCATTCCAAGATTATCGTCAACCGGTGGGATCTAAATTCGACGAATAATTTTTTTAATATTATTATTACGTTGGTATAGGTTTGTCACCTGTATGTTCGTAGGAGCAAATAGGCAAAAACGTAATTTTTACTTTTTTACCATTAGAATCCCACTTTTAGAGGGGGATATATAGGGGGTAATGAATAGTGAAAGAAAATAAAAATTACTTACCTGCCGAACCTAAAGTGCAGGTAGTCGATTAACTATTTCTAGAGACGTAAAATACATTTTGAAATTTAATTCTAAATCAAAAGTTTTTATTATTTGGCTTATTGCAGTCGTTGTTTGGAATTTTGGGTTTCCCAGCGTTCCACCCATTGCTGATGTAATTGTGGCAGTATTACTGTCTTTTGCCAGTCAGCGTTTAAATATATTTTTTAAGAATGATTAATTGCCCTTTCCCACCATTTCAAGGTGAATTTCTGAACTAGAAGTCTTATAAAAAAATCTCCAGTGTTATACTGAACGGAGAGAAGTATCTCAATCAATAGATGGGATTACATTCAAAGTTTGAGATCCATCATTCGCTTCGCTCTTTCAGGATAACAACTTATATCGTAAAAACAACATTTCGGCTTTGCTCAATACATCGCCTTTGAAAGATTCCCCAATCATCCAATCAATACTCTACCCGTTAC
>JAPYRR010000018.1:4250-26252 GCA_029936885.1 Fidelibacterota bacterium
ACCCGTTACATCTTTGGTCGAATCTCAATTTGGATTACAGGATGCGTTGCCGGTGCGGTGATGGCATTCAACACTTCAAATTGTAATTCAAACTTTCGCTTTTTCTCTCCAACTCTCACATCTAAAATGGCTTCGCCATGAGGTGGAACTGTGACCACATCCGTTGAATTATAAAAATCAAATAAGCTCTGGTTTCTAAGCATAAAAGGCGCATCTGAATTATTTTTAATTTTCGTATGAACCACAGTTGAGTTACGAATATAACTAGCTGACGATATGCTTAAGCTCGCATTGATCAATGGTAAAAGATGCTCTCTTTTTCCAATAAGCTTATCATTGAACCAAACAACAGTTCGTCCTTTTTTTAAAGCTCGTTTCAATGCGGGCTTTGTTTTTTCAGTTGCAAACACCAAAGTCACGGGACGGTGTCCACCCGCCGGTACTTTATATTGCCAATCAATCAAATCATGGATGTCACTCGTTCCTAAAATGGTCAAATTATAATCCAATGCAACTTGGAGAGCATGGTCAGAGAAAGTGGTATCATTCACAACCTCAATCCCATCCATTAACCCAGTGTTAATTAATTCAAGGTTCATTTCACTCAAGATAACTTTAGCATCGGGTGATTGAGCAATCCAGTAAGGATGATTCCAAAAAATGAAAGCATCTTGATTTCTTGCTTCTTTGAATGCATCCATAGGGTCATCCACCAAAAGCTTATTTGCATTTTTGATAAATATTGCATTGGCGTGTCCCGGTGGCATCCCTCGGGTGATTTCAGATCCATTGATCACCATAACATCTGTATTTTCCGCAAATTGGTTTGCATAGTCATATGATCTGTTTCGATCAGGATGGGGAATATCATCTTTCCAGGGTTGGTACTCAAGATGCTCCGTTATTGCAAGGACGTCCAGATGATCTTTCTCAGCTTCCATGACGCGAATATTAGGCCAAACACTTCCGTCAGAAAAGACAGTATGTATATGTAGATCGCATACCAATGTTTTAAAACCGGGTATATCAGGAAATTCAATGGCACGATTTTTATCACCATGAGCAAACAGTAAGTTGAAAGGAGATAGAAGGATTAATAGTATGATACGATTTAAAATATTTAATTTCATTTAATATGTTTCGTCCCAATGAATATCTAAAGTATGATATTGTACCTTTTTCCCTCTATCTATGGGAATTGTAAGAATATAATTTGCTGTTTGTTCCGGGTCTAAAGCTGTATCTGCTATCACATTTGAGTTATAAGCAATGCGAGTACCTTTTACAAAGACCGAATCAGTCCCAGCATTTGATGTGCCTTGATCCCATAGGAAACCTAGCACTCTTACAAAATCTGCACGTTTTTCACCTACATTTTTAATTCGACCTGAAAAAATTTGGTAATCCGGATAATAGTCTACAAATGGTTCACCAAGAAATATGACTTTCGGGCCCGGTTTATCATATTCTTCTAATCTTACAACCATTCGTTTTTTCAAGACCAATTCCCCAATCTGAGTCTTTAAAATTAAGGTAGAATCAGATTCCTCAAGAATATCTCCTATGACGACAGTCCCATTTTGCAGTTCTACCCTGTGTTGGAATTCTGGTACTTGGATTAATTTGAGCAATTCTCGACTTACATCGGGCATGGTCTGTTTTTTCTCATACCCTTTCACAACACTTTTTAATGAATCTAATTCCGCCTGAATTCTTTTTAAATTTGATTCATATTGAAAAAATGTTTCATCAAACGAGAGTTGGTTTTTAGGTTTTCTTTCGCGCTGTTGGGGTAGAATTTCAGATAAAGTTGATGAATCTAACAGAGTATCCTCCAACCCTATTTCAGCGGGTATTTCTTGAGCGGATTCAGAGATAGATTCTTGATTATCTAGATTTTCTTCAGGCTGTAATGGTAAGGTGTCAGGATTTCTGGTTGAATCAGAGACTGAAACTAAAGATTTATTTTCTGTTGGTATTATTTGGACAGGATCTGTAGAAATAATAAGTGAGATTGATACATTATCGTCAACAACAATAACGTTTGTTTCTCCGCTTCCTTCATTTTTATGCATTCCTTTTAGAAGGTAAGTACCGGGTTTGATTTTTTTAAATTTAAACTTGCCTCCTTTTTTTGATTTTCCATCTACGATTTCATTCTCGTCAGAATCCAAGAGAATAAGATTTACTTTTTTAATACCTTCGCCACCTGAATTTTGAACAACACCGGTGACAGAATATTTATCCTTCGCCGGAAGGAGACTTATACATAAAATAAGTAAAAATGTTTTATAAAGCTTACTCATGTTCTCTCCGGATAAAATGAGCTCTATAAGCCATTCGACGAACTTTTTCAGCATATATTTTTTCTTCACCAAGTTCGTAAATCATATCTAAGATATTGTTGTAATATATGTAATCATCTGGGGTTTCTAGTATGGGAAGCACTCTATCGATTACTGTGGGATCATTGTAATTCGCAAGATTATCAATGGCTTTCATTCGAATATCTGTTGGATAATCATTACTTCGGGCAATTTCTAAAACAGCTTTTTTTACTTCGGGGTCATCAAATTCTCCAAGAGCTGCCAGCATTGTATTCAAAAGACTATAGTATTGTGATTTCCCCATGTTGTATGTATTTAATAAAGCGAGAATTATGTTTTCTTCTTGAACGCCTTTCATTGTATTTAATGCAAATTCCCGGACCTCTAAATTGGTATTAGGGTCACCCAATAATTCAGCAAAGGCAATTGCTACATCACTGGGGTTCTTTTTTCCAAGTATCTCTACAGCTTTATTCCGAATACCAATATTAATTTTAGGATCTTTAGCGATACTTGTTAAAAAAGGGATCACTTGATCATTCCCTAGTGCACCTAATGTTTCTGTCAATAATCCCTCCGTCCGGGACATATTACTTTTTGCGACTGTATAAAGATCTAACAATGCCAGGATTTGGTCCTTAGTTCTGACGCGGTTTAAATTTTTAACAAGAGAAATATGAATAGAATTAGTTCGGTCTTCCAGTTTATGCATGGCTTGGACTAAAGACTCTGCTGCTTTTGGATTTTCATTGAACATACCTAACATATTGATAGATTCAATTAGGAATGTGTAATCAACTGCTGTAGTTGTACCTACCATTTTTGCAATAGAATTCAACGCTGTGGGATGCTGGGATTCTGCAAGTGTTTTTCCCGCAGCAATTCTTGCAACAATATGTTGGTCTTTATCCTCATAAATACCAATAAGTTCATCCAATGCTTGAAAATCCCCACCTTTATATGCGCTTCTTAATTTTTGAATATTGTTGAGAAAATCGGGGTCATCAGGATCAGAAATAGATTTTTTACCCCCAAATAGACCTTTAACAGTTGCGCATCCTTGAAATAAAAAAAGAGTGGAAATTGCAATTATAATTAATCTACGCATTATGCTCCCATGGGACCAATTTTAGGTCCTCGCCATCAAATACCGCGTAGGATGGTTTGTGGAACCAATCGCCCAAAACTGCGAGTTTTCCTTTATTTAGGGTAAACATTTCGCCTAGATGATAATGCCCACAGATCATGTAATCAAAGCCATTATCAAAATGAGTATTTGCAACATTTTGGATTTCAATCCTTACATCTTCATTAAAATCTTCATTGTGGGTGTAATGACGCCCACTTCTAGAAATAGAGTTGGCAATTTTATACGCAAGTGTGGGATGAAACCAGCGAAACATCCAGATGAAAAATTTAGACCGAATCACTTTTTTTAATAAACGATATCCATAATCCCAACTCAATAAACCATCGCCATGGGTGATGTAAAACTTTTTCCCATTTATTTCAAGAGTGGTATCATCAAAATAAACTTTATTCATTAATTCATCAGTAATAAATCCTTTTACCCAATAATCGTGATTCCCCACCATAAAATGAATTTCAATACCCTCTTTTTTCATCTCAAATACTTGTTGATAAAAATCAGAATACGCCTTGGGAATTAGGTTTGGATATTCAAAATAAAAATCAAAAAGATCACCAACAAAAAAACACGTACCCCCAGTTTCCCGAATAAGATTCAGCAAGCGATACAACTTTTCCCGTCGGTTAATTTCTTCCGGGTTCGTTTGTAATTTTAAATGAATATCAGAAATAAAATAGAGGGGTGTCTTCATGACAGGCGAAACTTACTTGTGACATTTTCTTTGAGCAAGTATTAGAGCGATAAGAAAATAGAATTATTAGAACAGTTGACTTCTCTCTATAATTCTAACTAATCTCCGGGAACTCTCGTCGAAAAGAGACGTAAATTTAGAACTAATGAAACTCATTTTAACATTCATATTATCCTGTTTAACAATTTTGGATGCTCAATCCTTTGGGCAGAATAAGGTTCAATACAGAGAATTTGATTGGAATTTTATCCAAACGCCCCATTTTGATATTTATTATTATGGTGGCGAACAAGTCTTGGCAGAGTTTACAGCAGATGTTGCAGAAGAATCTTATGAACAAATTTCTCTTCATCTTCGATGGGATTTGAAGCGCCGTGTTTCCATCATGATTTATAATTCTCACAATGAATTCCAACAAACAAATGTTGTAGGGACTTATATGAGGGAAGGAATAGGTGGTGTTACAGAACTCTTTAAAAATCGGGTCGTATTTCCTTTCGAGGGGAATTATGAGCAATTCCGCCATGTAATTCACCATGAATTGGTTCATGCTATGATAAATGATATGGTCTATGGTGGTAGTATGCAAAACGTGATTTCGAGCCGGACAAAGATTCGCGTTCCCATTTGGTCTAATGAGGGTTTAGCGGAATATTTGAGTTCAAATTGGGATACCAAAGCGGACATGGTTCTTAGAGATATCGCAATCCATGAACGGATGCCATCCGTCAAAGAATTGAATTATTTTATGGCTTATAAAGGTGGACAGTCACTTTGGCGTTTTATTGCAGGAAAGTATGGACGGGAAAAAATAGGAGATATTTTCCGATCCATGAAAATGACTCAAAATGCAGAAAAAGGATATGAAAAAGCGCTTGGTATGAATTTCAAAGATTTGAGTGTACAATGGCATAAATATTTAAAAAAAGAATATTGGGCGGACGTAAAAGATCGGGATCCCCTAGAAGATATAGCTGAAAAATTGACAGATCATAAAAAAGCACGAAATTTTTATAATGTAAGTCCAGCCTTATCTCCTGATGGTTCTATGGTGGCAGTTCTTTCAGATCAATCTGGATATTTTGATATCCATATCATGGATGCAATAACAGGAAAAAGAATCAAGAAATTGGTTAAAGGGAATCGTTCTGTCGATTTTGAAGAATTGAAATGGCTTCAGCCTGGACTTTCTTGGTCACCGGATAGTGAAAAAATTGTGGTGGCAGCTAAAGCAGGTAAAGGAGATGTCCTTCATCTCATTGATATAAAATCTAGGAAAGGTGAAAAAATTGAAATAGACCTGGATGGTGTATTTTCCGCATCTTGGAGTCCTCTCGGGAATGAAATTGTATTTGTAGGCCAAGATGGAAATTCCAGTGATCTTTATATTTATAATTTGGATAAAAGATCGAAGAAAAAAATCACAAATGATATTTTTACTGATTCATATCCATCCTGGAATTCGGAAGGAACCGAAATTGTATTTGTATCGGACCGAGGAAATAATATAGATGGTCAGTATGATGGAATTATGTTTGACCATAATTATCGTCAGACAGATATTTTCACTATAAACGTAAAGTCTGGAATGATAAATCGGATAACAAGTACTGACTTTAATGAATCCCATCCGGTTTGGGCAAATACAGAAAATACTTTGTTTTATACTGCGGATAAGAATGGTGTTTGGAATCTATATATCCACCCATTAGAAAATACATTTAACCTTGAATCAGGGGAACAAGTTGAATCGGAATCACCCTATGCCGTAACAAACGTACTTACAGGCCTACAACAACCTACCTTATCTGGGAATGATGATATGCTCATTTTCGCTGGATATGCTAGTATTGGTTGGGATTTGTACAGTATTACTAATCCATTGAACCTATCAAAAAAATTGATTGAGCCTACTCAATTTGATAAAACTCGGGGATTAGATACGGAAGATATAGCAGACCTTCGAAAACATAAATCGTCTCAACAAGGTAGTGGGTTTACTGAGGGTTATTCCAATTGGGTTTTTGCCAGAGGCTATGAACACTATAACTCATCTATTGATGAGAAACCGTCAGAAGAACTGGTTTCTGTCGATTCCACAAAAATCGATGGCCACTATGTTCCTAAATCCTATAAAACCCGATTTACCTTAGATATTGTCAGCGGAAATCTCCAGATAAGTAATGTATTTGGGACCAGCGGAATGACTTATTTTTCATTTAGTGATATTTTGGGTGACCATCAGATAGCTCTTGGTACAGAAATGGTTCTAACACTTGAAAATAGTGATTATTTCTTTTATTACGCTTATCTCAAAAACAAAATAGATTATCACTTTGTTGCATTCCAAAATGCAAATTTCTTTAATGTTGATTATTATTCAATTGGCAGGTTACGACATTATGGTCTCCAAGGATTTATCTCTCATCCATTTAATCGATTCCAAAGGATTGATTATGGGCTTTCTTGGCATAACATTAAGTATTCAATCCTAGAACAACGACTAGACGAGTTTAACCAAATACAATATGAGACAACTTATTCGTCTAAATACTCTACGATTTTACCCAATGTAAGTTGGGTCTTTGACAATACTGTTTTTGGGTTTACGGGGCCAATTGATGGGTTTCGGCAAAATACATCTATGACTATTAGTCCGGGATACGGATCAGATAATTTAAAATTTCAAACTTTGAAATTGGATATGCGAAAATATTGGCGAATTGGGAAGGATTATACATTGGCAGTTCGTGGATTCCTTGGGCGAAGTATGGGGCCAAATAAACAAAAGTTCTTTTTAGGAGGCATACCCTTTTTAATCGGTGGTGGTGGTGAAACAAATGGTAAAGAAGATAATAGTCATTTTCGTAGCATAATATTAGATACATCCAATGCATCTCTGATTCATGATATTTATTTTACTGAATATGCGTTTCCACTTCGTGGTGCTCGGTTTGCAGAGCGATTTGGAAGTAATACAACTCTCATCAATTTAGAATTTCGATTCCCATTTATTAATTATCTAGCATTAGGATTTCCACTAAAAGTGATTTTTGGAAATATCCGTGGCCATGCATTCATGGACATTGGTGCTTCATGGGATGAGAATGATGAATTTAATACCACACAATGGCCAAAACGTTATGGACTTGATAATACCGGGGACTTTTCGCCATGGGTGTCAACGGTTGGTCTTGGGACCAAGATCAATTTAGGATTTTTCCTTTTAAGAATTGAAACAGCTTGGGACAAAAATCCCAATGGATACTCAAAACCCCAATGGTATTTCTCATTGGGTCCAGATTGGTAAACCGTACTTGATTCACCTCGCCGTGGTATCCAATTTCCCGACCCTTCATGGCTAAATTAAAAACTAAAATAGCTTTTCTTTGCTCCGAATGCGGAGATGATTTCCCCAAATGGAATGGGCAGTGTCCCTCTTGTAAAGAATGGGGAACCCTTTCCGAATTCAAGATTTCTACCAAAAAAAATGGCAGGGAACATGAACCTCGTGAAACCAAATCCTTGATGGAAGTTTTAACAACAAATTCTAGTGAAAGAATTCCAACTGGGTTACAGGAAGCAGATCGTGTTTTGGGTGGCGGAATTTTATCCGGCTCTCTTATTTTATTGGGTGGAAGTCCCGGTGTAGGGAAATCAACTTTGGCCCTCCATATCTGTTCTGGAATCAACCGAAAAGCACTCTATATTTCTGCAGAAGAAAGTGAGGAACAAGTTGCACTCCGTGCCCGGCGTTTAAATGTAAGCTCGGAGCATTTATTCCTTTCTGGTGAAAATGAATTAGAAGGAATTATTTCTCATATTGATCGACTTCAACCGGAATTGGTCGTTATCGATTCGATTCAAACTGTCATGAATTCAGGCTTGGATTCATTGCCCGGTTCACCCAGCCAAATTCGTGATTGTGGGCAAAGATTACTTGAAGTATCCAAACAAAAGAATGTGACAATCCTTATTGTGGGGCATGTAACAAAAGATGGTAGCATCGCTGGTCCCAAAATGCTGGAACACATGGTTGATACCGTTTTATATATGGAAGGGGATGACCGATACGACCATCGCATTTTAAGAGCAGCGAAAAATCGATTTGGAGCCACGCACGAAGTTGGCATTTTTAAAATGGGTGAAAATGGTCTTAGTGAAGTTGCAAATCCATCCGAAATGTTTTTGGCGGAACGGAGCGTGAATATTCCCGGGACATCCATTTATCCCAGTTTGGAGGGGACACGTCCCATTTTGGTGGAAGTCCAAGCCTTGGTATCTAATGCGAATTTTGGAACACCTCAGCGAAATGTGAACGGTTTTGATACGAAACGTTTGGGAATGCTCATCGCAGTTTTGGAAAAGCGCTTGGGACTTGTAATGGGAACGAAAGATGTTTTTGTAAATCTGGTTGGCGGACTGCGAGTGGATGATCCGGCTGCTGATTTATCTATTATTTGTTCAGCAGCTTCCAGCACAATGGATAAATCCATTGGAGAAGATATCGTTCTTCTGGGTGAGGTGGGTTTGGCGGGTGAAGTTCGGTCTATCAATCGACTGGAACATCGTTTGCATGAAGCGGCTACCTTGGGATTTAAAAGAGCAATTGTTCCAACAGCTAGTGTGAATGATAAAGTAAAAAAGATTAAGATTAAGCTTTACCCTGTAAAATTTGTGAAAGATGCTTTTACGGTTTTATTTTAGTGAACGTCTTGCTGAGCTTGACGAAGCATGATTTTTTAAATATTATCATTCGACAGAATCAAGAATTCAATCTATTTTAAATGAAATTCACCTTACTGAATTCTGACACCAACACGTCTGCCCGTACGGGCATTTTAGAAACAGACCACGGATCAATTCAAACTCCTATATTTATGCCGGTTGGGACGGTGGGTGCCGTCAAAACAATGGCTCCTCACGAATTGGAAGGTGTGGGTTCTCAGATTATTTTAGGGAATACTTACCATCTTTATTTACGCCCAGGAACGGATGTTATCCATGAGGCGGGCGGGCTTCATAAATTTAATTCTTGGGATAAACCGATTTTAACAGACAGTGGTGGGTTTCAGGTTTTTTCCTTAGCAAAATTGAATAAGATTAATGATGATGGTGTAGAATTTCAATCCCATTTGGATGGTAGCCGGCACATGTTTACACCGGAATTTTCCATGGAGATTCAAAGAAATTTGGGTGCGGATATTATCATGGCATTTGATGAATGTCCACCGGGAGATTCAGAATTTAAAACTGTAAAAAATGCCGTCGAACGTACAACACGTTGGATGAAACGCTGTAGCGTTTGGTTACACGAGAATCCTGAACTCTATGGTTTTGGGCAAACTGTTTTTCCAATAATTCAAGGGTCTGTAAATCATGAATTGCGACAAAAAAGCGTAGAAGAATTAATTCCATATTCTAGCTGTGGATTGGGCATTGGCGGATTGGCTGTAGGCGAAGAAAAAAATGCAATGATGGATACCGTGGAATTTTGTGATACCGTTTTACCCAAAGATCAACCACGCTATTTGATGGGTGTTGGCAAACCTTCTGATTTAGTTCAGGCGGTTCGTCGTGGCGTAGATATGTTTGATTGCGTCATGCCAACTCGAAATGGTCGAAATGGCCATATTTTTACATCTGATGGTGTAATCAATATTAAGAATGAAAAATTTAAACATGACTTTTCCTCGCTTGATCCAAACAGTTCGCATGGATGGGGAAGATCATTTTCAAAATCATATGTCCGACATCTCTTTAACATTAATGAGGTTTTGGGACTTCGAATTGCATCCACATTGAATTTGTCATACTATCTTGATTTAATGGCTTCTATGAGACAGCAAATTAATGAAGGGAATTTTGATGCTTGGTCGAAATCTTTGTTGAGTGAAATGAGAGACCAAAAGGGAATGTAATGTCGGAAAATTTGGTGAGAGTGATTGATGCATATATTTTTAGGCAAACCGAAAATGGATTAAAATTCCTGCTTATGAAACGAGCCGAGACAAAAATGTATGAACATCTCTGGCAAGGCGTAGCGGGAAAAATTGAAGCTGGCGAAAAATCATGGGAAGCCGCCATCAGGGAATTGAAAGAAGAAACCGGTTTTGATGCTGTTCGAATGTTTGTAGCAGATCATGTGAGCCATTTTTATGAAACTCACGGAGACAGAATTAATCTTGTTCCAGTCTTTGGGATAGAAGTTGACCGAGAAGATGTGACAATTTCTGAAGAACATTGCGAATTCAAATGGGTAAATTTTGAAACGGCCAGAGACACATTGGTTTGGAAAGGACAGAAAGAAGGCATCATAGCAGTAAATGATATGCTGATTTCAAATGATGACCGAATCAAATGGTCTGAGATTAAACTTTAGTACCAAGTGCATGGAGAACACAAAGTAATTTCTTGGAGCACTTTGTATACTCTGTGTTTATAAAAGGAGACATAATGTTAAAAGAAGGAACAAAAGCACCGGCATTTACACTTGATGATCAGGATGGAAATTCTGTGAGTTTAAGTGATTTTGACGGACAGAAAGTATTAATCTGGTTTTATCCAAAAGCCAGCACGCCCGGCTGAACAGTTGAAGGCCAGAAGCTCCGGGATGAGTTTCAAAATTTTAAAAACAAGAAGACAGTAATCCTTGGCATGAGTGCCGATTCTGTAAAAGCTCAAAAGAAATTTTGCGAAAAACAATCTTTTCCATTTCAGCTTCTTTCCGATCCTGAAAAATCAACCATTCTTGCTTATGAAGCGTGGGGGAAAAAGAAATTTATGGGACGAGAATATGAAGGCATCTTCAGATATTCTTATTTGATTGATGAAAATGGGATGATTGAAAAAGCATACGAAAAAGTGAAACCAAAAGAACACGCTTTGGAAGTACTCTCCGATATTATTTAAACACCTAATAAAAAATAATACCACGAAGGCGCAAATATTGATTAAAGCTTCGTGCCTTCGCGGTTACAATTTTAGGTGTAAACATCCATCTCTAAATCTTTCTTCATTCAGGGCATTATCCATATACCCCATCATGACAGAATGACCATGGATTTCTAATTCGCCTTCTTTGATATGTAATTCTGTAAGGTGAAGTGCTTCCTTTCCTTTTGTCAGGATTGCTGCATTTTCTGGACAGACTGCTAATTCGTTTTCTTTAAATGCGGACAGATTTTCTAAATCTTTTCTAATAATAAAATCTGTATCGGTTTCACCTATGGTGAATTCAGGGTTTGCTTCATCATAAATACATCCGCAGTAAATGGGTAGAATTGCTTTTAAAACGGCCCAAGTAGATGACATGGGTTTTAGGTCGCACGCAAATCGCGTTCTACTTTTTAGCCCAATCACTTTTTGGACGGAATTGGTATTTACCAATAAATTATAATGGGAAAGTTTAATCCCAATTCCTGTCTCAAATGTAAGCAATGCTTCATCATCCAATAAGGGTTTGTATTTTGGGTCGAACTCTTTTGGGTAATCCTTTATTTTTTCAAATAAATCAATATTGGATTCAATGACAAGATCTGTTTCGCAAATTATTTTTACAGATTCTAAAGATTCATTTGCTGGAATAATTGCAATTGCACCCAGGTGCCAAATCCCGAAAAGTAATATTTCTGTTTGCGGGAAATCCAATTCAGTAAGAATAATTCGTTCTTTGGGTTTGAGTCCGATTCTGTCTAACCAGTGAGCCGTTTGCTGGATGTATTCATAGAATTTCAGATTGGTAATGCTGGGGTTTTCAAAGATCACCTGTTCAGCAAATTTGATATTTTGCCCTTCAATAAGTGATCGAGTACTGGGGTAGGGAATCATGTATTCGATGGGTTCCACATTCCCGATGCACTGGGCTTGGTAGATACGTTGTTTTAGATCGGGAGGCATTTTGTTAATAATGAAAACAGTTTCTCGTTGACGTAATAATTTCCAGTTCCAAGTCTTTCTTTTTTCAGCAATCCGTCTTTTGCTAATCTATTTAAATAATTTGCTGCTGTAACTCGACTGACATTCAAATCTGCTTCGATAAATGCGATTTTTGTATAGGGATGTTTAAATAAATTATTCAACAAATCTTGACTATAAAATTTGTAATTATCTCTCAACACATATTTATACTCAAACATTAATTCTCTTATTTCTCTAATCAGTTTAAATGTCTCTCTCGATGTTTTTTCTACTCCATCCAACATATAAAGAATCCAATTTTCCCAGTTATCATTATTCCGAGTTTCCTGAAGTAAACGATAATAATTATCCTTTTTGTTAATGATAAATCGACTTAAATATAAAATTGGTGAATCCAAGAGACCACATAAAATCAAATACAAAACATTTATGATTCTTCCTGTCCTTCCATTCCCATCATAAAATGGATGAATACTTTCAAACTGATGATGGATAATTGACATTTTAACTAAGGGATCAATGTCTGATTTCGGCTCATTATTAATAAATTTTTCAAGATCACCCATCAATGACAGAATTGTTTGGTAATCTTGTGGAGGTGAATAGACAGTCATTCCTGTTCTTGTATTTTTTAACACTGTCCCAGGTACTTTCCTGAATCCGGCATTATTTTTTTCTAGAACAGATTGAATTTCTATTATTGAATTGATATTCAAAATATTGTGGTTTGATATTAATTGGAATCCTTTTTTTAATGCGCCGATATAATTTTGGACTTCTTTTGCTTCCAATGAAGCCATTTCTCCAATATGCAACCCGGCTTTGTATATCTCATCATGTGTTGTAATAATGTTCTCTATCGCTGAACTATCTTTCGCTTCTTGAAGTCCGAGCGTATTAATTAGAATAGCTTGATTGGGAATACTTGCGGAAATGCCTTTCAATTCTGCCAATGCTCTATGAGTAGATGCGAGTTTTTTTAGAACCTTTTTTGATTCAATATTTTTAGTGATGCTTCTTATTTTTTTCATTTTTAATATGTAAAGAAAATTGAAAAATCTTTACATAAGGCTTGGTATATGTTAAGAAAATTGAAAAATCTTTACAATAGAAAAATTATAGGTAAAGAAAATTGAATTTGTTTTACTAAAGGTTACTTATTCACCATCATTTCGACCAGCCAAACAACTGGCAGGCAAGCAGGCTCAATGAACGGTTCATTGTAATTACATTATTTTGGTATGTAATAGTCATAAGTAAATTTGGTTTTCTTACTTTTATAATCCCACTTTTAGAGGGGGATTTATGGGGGTTAAAAAATGAGAGAAAACAAAAATTACCTGTCTGCTGAAGTGAAATAACAAGAAGGAAATTAACTATCGTTGAACTAATAGTATGTTATTTATCCGGTTTTATTTTCCGAATAATATCAAAAGTATCGGTGGTTCTAGCATAGCCATTTCCTGCGATGCGCCCCAAAGCTTGTAGTTTTTCTAAATTGATTCGGCCATCTTCATAAACTTCTTCATCTATATGAAACAAAACAATGGTGCCGATAACTACAAATCCACTTCCGGCAGTCCCATCGCCGATCTCCACAATCTGATTGAGTTTACACTCAAAACTGACTTTGGATTCTCCCACACGAGGTGGTGCCACTTTTTGGGATGCAATCGGTGTTAATCCGGACATTTCAAATTCATCCACATCCGAATCAAAATCTGTAGAACAAAGGACCATTTTTTCTGCAAAAGGCTCGGACACAATATTCACCACAAATTCTTTCGTATTTCGGATATTGATCAGTGTATCTTTTTCTTGACCATCCCAACCTCGTCGGGCTGGCGCAAACATGATAGTGGGCGGTTTGGAGCACACACCATTGAAATAAGAAAAAGGCGCCACATTATTTTTTCCATCTTTGGATTGGGTGGATACAAAAGCGATGGGCCTGGGCACGATAGACCCGATCATGAGTTTATGGGTTTCCTGAAACGATATTTCGTTGGGGTCAAATATCATGATTCAATCCACGAGTAAGGGTAATCTTCATCATCCACGCTCAAGGCTGCTACAGTCATATTCAGTGGTTTGAAGGTATCAATCATGACGGCTAATTCGTTTGTTTCCTTGGCGCCCAACGATTCTTCAATCTTGCCCGGTTGTGGGCCGTGGGGTAATCCCATGGGATGATAGGTAATTGACTCTTCATCAATGTCTTTGCGACTCATGAAATTCCCTTCCACATAATAGATAAGCTCGTCCGAATCCACATTGCTGTGGGCATATGGTGCCGGGACAGATTCACCGTGATAATCGAACAATCTTGGCACAAAGGAACAAATCACAAAACCGTGAGCCTGAAAGGTTTGATGCACCGGTGGCGGTTGATGGATCTTTCCGGTGATGGGCATAAAATCATTAATATTGAAAATGTATGGGAAATAAAAACCGTCCCAGCCCACCAAATCAAATGGATGATGTTGATAGCCATAAGTTTGAATGCCGTGGCGGAGTTTTACTTCCACTCCCATAGGAATGTCAGCTACGGGACCCACAAATTCGGGTGTACGAATATCTCGCTCGGAGAAAGGGGAATGTTCTAAAAGTTGACCAAATTTATTTCTATAACGTGTGGGTGTTTCGATGGGGCCGGAAGATTCCGTTATTAAAATTCGCATGTCTTGTGTGACGTCAATTTGCCAAATAACGCCTCGTGGAATCACCACATAATCACCAGGAGTCAGCTTCATATTTCCGAAATTGGATTTGAATGTCCCCGAGCCGGTATGGATGAATAAAACTTCGTCCGCATTTCCATTTCGATATAAAGTGTTCATGGAATCGCTTACATGGGCTTTGGAAATAACCAAATCAGAATTAAAGAAAAGTGGAATTCGAGATGAAATTGCATCACCGTTTGAATTCATATTAGCCGTTCGGATATGATGATGGCGATGTGTTTGGTCAGCTGAAACTAGATTGATTTTTTTTAACTCGCCTACAGTTTCAACGCCGGTGGGCGGATGAATATGGTACACGTTGGAATACATGTGACTAAACCCTTCCCGGCTGATGAGTTCTTCCCAGTAAAGGTTTCCGGAATCATCCCGGAATTGGATATGATGTTTGTTTGGGATTTCTCCCCGTTTTTGGTAAAAAGGCATATTGTCTTCCTTTTAATTAAACACAGATTTTTTAGATGAGCTCAATTATAAAATGAGTTTACCGAAGTTATGACTTCAAAATTTCCTATCCCCAATTCTTTTTCCTCCATTCTGCCTGCCTGCCGTTTGCGTTCAGGCTGGGGGTAAACGAAAAGTCTTCCCATTTGTAGGGGAAGATATAGATAGGGTATGAAATATATGAACCCTCATTTTTAATCTTTCTCAAATAATTTTATTTTCTAAAACACCCAATCGTTCAACTTCCATCCGAACCACATCACCTTTTTTAATCCAGCCACCAACATTATCAGGGCGAAGCTCTAGGATGCAACCGGTGCCAACCGTACCCGAACCCAGAATATCACCGGGAAGTAATTTTGCATTCATGGATGCTCGTTCAATCATTTTTGTGAATGGATGATAGAGATCGTTGGTATTTCCATCGGAAATGAGTTTGCCATTTACATGACATGTCATGCGAAGGTGGAGTTTGCCTTTGTCGTCCCAAGCGTCCGATAATTCGTCTGGTGTTGCCATATAGGGCCCAAAACTGGAGGCGAAATCTTTTCCTTTTGCGGGGCCGAGACTCATGGCCATTTCTTCCCGTTGTAGATCTCGCGCTGACCAATCATTACAAACCGTGTATCCTGCGATATATTGGTCTGCGTCTTCTTGGGCGATATTGGAACCACCATTGGCAATAATAATGGCAAATTCCAATTCATAATCCAGTTCATTGGTTCCTCTTGGATAAGGAATGTCTTCCCCGTGACCATAAAGTGCAGCCGGATTTGAGAAATAGAAAATGGCAATCTTGAACCAGTCCGGATGCATATCCACACCGCGGAGTTTCCGTGCGGCGCGAACATGTTGTTCAAAGGCGTAAAAATCCCGAAACGATTGGGGATTGGGGACTGGGGATAATAGTTGAACTTCCTCTTCCAAAACAGCAATCGGTTTACCACCGCCAGCATGTGATTGAATATTCATATCCGGTAAGGACGCATCCAATTCTTTCAGTTTGGCAAAGTTTGTGTCCCAATTTTCCAGTGCATTTTTCAATGTGGATGGGATCTGCAGAAAACTGGAATCTCCTTTGGTCTCATTGGCCCAAATTGCTGCCCGAATTACATCAATAATGTTTTCATCTTTTTTAAATCCGAATCGCGGTTGTGCACCGCCATCCAGAGTGTAGGTTACAAATTTCATTTATAGGTTTCCTCTTTTTTCTTGTTCACGTTCAATTGATTCAAATAAAGCTTTAAAATTCCCTTTTCCAAAACTGTTAGACCCTTTTCTCTGAATAACTTCAAAGAATAGGGTGGGGCGATCTTGTAAGGGTTGAGTAAAAATTTGGAGCATGTAGCCGTTCTCATCCACATCTACCAAGATGCCCAATTCCGCCAGTGTTTCAATATCCTCATCGATGGGTCCAATCCAATCCCTTAAAGTATCGTAATATGACTTTGGTGTGGGCAAGAAATCTACACCATTAGCCCGCATGGTGCGAACCGTAGAAATGATATCTCGCGTGGAAAGGGCAAGATGTTGAACACCGCCCGTTTCGTAATAATCGATATATTCTTGGATCTGAGATTTTCGGAGTCCGTCTGCTGGTTCGTTGATTGGCATTTTTACAATCTCATTATCATTGGCCATCACAATGGAGCGAAGGGATGAATATTTCGTATTAATATCTTTATCATCTACACTCCAAAAGCGGTGCCAGCCGAAGACCTTTTCATAAAAATCACATACGGACTGCATTTCTCCATCGGGTTGATTTCCAACCACATGATCAATATGCACAAGTCCCGTTGATTCAGATTTGACTCCAAGATCATTGGTCTCAAAACCGGGAAGGAAGGAACCCTTATAATTCTTCCGTTCCACAAAAGTATGGATCGTATCGCCAAATGTTTCAATGGCAGATACCACTGCTTCGCCATTTTCATCTTTGATTTCTTTTGGCTCCATGGCACTTTTTGCCCCACGCTCCAGAGATGTTTTCCATGCTGCTTCAGAATCATCCACAGTAAAAGCTACATCTTTCATTCCATCGCCATGGCGATCAATATGGGCGCCGATCTTTGTGTTCTTTTCCAAGGGCGATGTAATGACCAAATTAATTCGATCTTGATTGAGAACATAACTCACGCTATCCCGATTTCCGGTTTCCAATCCGCGATAAGCCACGGGCTGGAATCCCATGGTTGTGCGGTAATAGTGAGCGGTTTGTTTGGCATTACTAACATAAAGTTCGCAATGGTCAAACCCTTTAATGTCATAGGGTAAATTTTTCATAATATTTCCTTTAAACTTGCAATACATTTTTGATTTTCTGATTCTAATCCCACAGAAATGCGGATGCAATTCGGCCAGCCAAAGCCAGTGAGTTGTCGGACAATGACACCTTTCTCTAAAAGATCCTGTGTCAATTTGGATGCAGTTTTTTCTGAATCCCAAACAGTGGTAATAAAGTTGGCGGCAGATGGGACTTGCTCAATGCCAAGGGCATCAAATTCTTGTTTTAAAAAGGTCATGCCTTCTTGATTAATTTTAAGTGTGTTGGCTAAAAATTCTACATCATCCAATGCAGCCATTCCTGCAGCTTGAGCTGAAAGAGACGGCTCAAACGGGACTTTCACTTTCAGGAGATTTCCGATCAAACTTTCATGAGCAAAGCCGTAACCCACTCGGATTCCGGCCAATCCATAGGCTTTGGAAAAGGTCCGGAGTGTAATCACATTGTCGTAACGGTAAGTCATGGAATCGGGGTAGTCCGGGGAATTTTGGGCAAATTCGTAATACGCTTCGTCCAAAATAATGAGAACTCGTTCCGGTACATGTTTATAAAATTCATCAAATTCCTGTCGGGTGATGGTGGTTCCCATGGGGTTATCCGGATTTGCGATATAAATGATTTTGGTGTAATCCGTTATTTTGTTCGCCATAGCTTCCAGATCGTAGCGATAGTTTTTCATGGGAACCCAATGGACACGGCGACCGGAAGCATTGGCCAAAACACGAAATCCGATAAAGGAATTGGCTGCGCTGATGAGTTCATCATCGCTGAGTAAAAAGGTACGAATTATGGTGGACATGATGCCTTCTGAGCCGGCTCCCAAAACCACATTCTCCATTTTAATATTGAATCGATTTGCTAATTTAGTGCGGAGTTCATATCCGGTGGCATCGGGATAGCGATGGAGATTTTTGAGAGATTCTTGAATGGCTGCCAATCCTTTTGGCGATGGACCCAATGGATTTTCGTTGGAAGCGAGTTTGATAAAATCTGTTATACCCAATTCCCTTTGCGCTTCTGCAATAGGTTTGCCGGGTTTGTAATTGGCTAATTGTTGAATATAGGATGGAACGAGCGCCATGGTTTATTTAATCTCTTAAATGGGTTTTAAAGAAAGTCTAATTTGGATGATACCTGAATTAAAAAAATACAAAGAATAAAAATTTTCCTTTTTGATTTCAGTAAACATTGTTATTGTAGTTTTAGAAAGTGAACCCATATTAGAGTGTGAGTTTTGTTTCGTTTTTAAAGGTGGATAAGACCACGGATGTTTTCATATTTTGGACATTTGGGAGGGCAGAGAGTTGATGCAATATCAATTGTTCATAAGCTGGAATATCCTTTGTGACCACCTTTAACAGGAAATCTGCTTCCCCTGTAATGTGGTGACATTCTAAAACTTCCGTCATATCCGCAATAGAATTGAAAAAATCTTCAACAGGCGTTTCACCATGTCGAGCCAATTTGACTTCCACAAATGTAAAGCAGGAATAACCGGCTTTTCTGGGATTGAGCAGGGTAATGTATTTTTCAATCAGCCCACAGGCTTCCAGCTTTTTTACTCGCTCCAAAGTGCTGGATGGAGAGAGGCCTACGCGTTTGGCCAATTCAGCATTCGTGATGCGGCTATTCACCTGAAGTTCATCAAGCAATAACTTGTCTTTTGAATCAATATTCATGTAATAATTCTAAATAATTAAAATATAACAAAAGAAAATACGGATATAAATTAAAATTGCCAAATTATATTCTGAATTATAAATGTGTTTATGCGTCTGTAATGTTCTGAGTATTCACATGAATACCTTAACACCCGAACACTTTTTACCTCTTAAACACTTTGTAACACATGGATGATAATTGAATAAACTCCATCCCATTTAATGCTTATAATATCATGAAAATTGAAGGACCACTCCTAAACGCAACATTTGTGGAAAGACCCAACCGGTTTATCACTCTGGTGAAAATCAATGGCAAAATTTATCGTAGCCATTTACCGGATCCGGGACGCCTAAAAGAATTATTGTTTCCAGGTGCCAATCTCCTGGTACGACCTGCGCCCAAGGGATCAGAGAGAAAAACAAAATTTTCTACAGTTATGGTTAACCACAATGGTCAATTAATATCGCTAGTTTCGGCATTGCCAAATCAATTTGTGAAAGAAGCATTAGGCAAAAATGAAATTCCAATATTCGAATATTATACACTCGTTCGACCTGAAATAACGGTTGGAAAACATCGTTTTGATTTTTTATTGAAAGACCCAAATGGATCGGATTTTTATTTGGAAGTTAAATCTGTTACATTTGTGGAAAATGGCTTAGCCCAATTCCCTGATGCTGTGACGGAACGAGGTGCGAAACATGCCTTGGCATTGAAAAAACTAGTTGAGTCTGGAGAAGGTGCAGGGATTCTGTTTGTATGTCAACGACCGGATGCAAACTCATTTCAACCCATGTGGTACAGAGATCCAAAATTAGGGAAAGCAGTTTTGGATGCGAATCGCGCTGGTGTGAAAGTTTGGTGCATTACCTTAAATATTTCTGAAACTGATATGACCTTTAATCAAGAGATTCCTGTAAATTTGGAATTACCGAATTATATTTCTTAGTCCATAAGAACACGAAGAACCCCAAAATTAATCTTGAAAATAACAATTCAATATCTCAAGCAGATTAGTTCCATAGCCGCCTTATTTTATATGATTTCCTGTGCGGCAATTCAAGGTCCCCCAGGAGGCCCGAAAGATGAGACACCACCGGAATTGATTCAAACTATTCCTGATGGTGGCACGATACATTTTGATGGGGGCAGAGTCGAACTCATTTTCTCGGAATTTCTAGATGCTAATTCGATTGAAAAAGCGATTCGTGTTTTACCCACACTCTCTGAAGACCCTGAAATTATTTATAAAGGTCGCCGTGTTTTTGTTGAATTCCCCGACTCATTAAATGAAAACCAAACTTATATTATTTCAATCGACCGGACTTTAAAGGATGAGCATAAAGTTGCATTAGCACAGGGAATTCAAGTTGCATTTGCTACAGGAGATAAAATTGATGAAGGGAAGGTGTCTGGAAGTGTAACATATGAAAACTCTTCCTCCGTGCATTTATGGAAAATTCAAAATGAGGAAGATTTCACCGAATTTTATCAACGAATCCCAGATTATGTGGTGGATGCTTCCGATAGTGGACATTATGAATTTCGTTTTTTATCGGATGGGAATTATCGCTTGGTGGCTGTGGATCGTTCAGCCACAGGATCTGCAATTTCTCCGGAAAGAATGGTATATGGGTTATCATGGAAATCATTGGTTCAAATTGGTGATTCAAAAGAAATTACAGGACAAAATATCAGAATTCCTGACAAAATGGGTGGTATCAAAATGACTCAAGCGGAATGGATGACAGGGAATTGGAGCACTATTACATTTTCTGATAAAATTTCGGAATGGGAACCCGCCTTACTTATTCACGCACTATATGAAGATTCTTCAGTTTATACGCCCACAAAATTTCTAGATCCCGTAGATGCTTCAAAGCTTCACCTTACTTTTTCGGATTTAGGAAAAAATCGATATATCACTTTCATGACAAATGGAATCATTCAAGGCGAAGAAACGATTCTCGATTCAGGATTAATTAAAGTGAGAATTGATACATCCACTGATACAACAAATCTTTCAATTAAAACGCTCACAAAGAATTTTCTTTTGAAGATCGAAGAAGATAAAATCATTCCCTTTCATATTGTATTTACGAATTTGATTGATTCTGCAAAAAGTAAACATTCATTTTCACTAATGCAGGATATGGTTTCTGTCCCCTTCAATTTCACTTGGAATTCTCTACTCCACTCAACCATAACACCCTTGGAAAACTGGTTGCCAAGGACCTCATATAAACTATTGGTATTTCGAGATGAAATTCAGCCATTATTTGGGCAATCATTGAAAGATTCGGTAAAAACAATTTCCTTCAAAACTACTGATTTTCAGGGATATGGCAGGCTTATAGGGTCAACAATAAAAAAATTACAATCGAAAATTATAGCTGAAGCCTCATCAATGGAAAAGGAACCCAGCGTATTTAGATCCGTTGTAAATTTGGATGGAAATTTTGATATGAAAAAGTTACCGGAAGGAAATTATTCTTTATTCTTTTTTCAGGATTCAGATGGGAATGATAAGTATTCTCACGGTAGAATCCAGCCATACAAACCATCTGAATGGTTTTATGAATATCCTGATACGGTTAAGATTCGAACTAACTGGGATCTTGAACTCAATTTTATAAATTTGGAGCAGAATCCGTAAATGAAATGTGTAATTCTTGCGGGAGGTAGTGGTACCCGATTTTGGCCTTATAGCCGATACAATAGACCAAAACAACTTTTGAAAATTGTTGGAAATCAGTCAATGTTACAAATGACTGTAG
>JAPYRR010000019.1:0-6835 GCA_029936885.1 Fidelibacterota bacterium
TATTTCAGATTTTACTTTTAATTCAAATAATTGTATTGCTTATTTGAACGATGGTTAATGTCCTTTTGATATTGTAGTTAATCGTGAAAAATTATAGAATGATATTTAAGAAATAAAAGGAAAAATCATCTTTTCGAAAATCGAGATTAGAGCCGTAACTTTTGTGAAATGAATCTTCAGGAACCTGACCCTTATGAACAATACGTTCAGTATTCGCGCCGCATTCGGCATTGTTGTGGTATCCATCTTGTCCGCATTTCTTGTGGGCGGGCTGGTCTTAGGGATCGGTCTATCCAATCCTGACTCGCCCCAGAAACTTTATACATTCATTTCTTTCATTCTTGGACAGGGATTCATGTTGGTTCCGCTGGTATGGTTTTTAAAATCGCGCAAAGAACCCCTTTTTAAAAGACTCCGCCTCAATCCCATTTCTAAGCAAACTGCTAAAGCCACACTTCTTTTTTCAATTGGCTTAATTGTTGTATTTGATGAAATTGACCGAATCATCCAGCTTTTTATCCCTGCTCCAGATTATATTTTAGATTTAAATGGCTTACTCCAGCCAGATACTATAGGTGGATTTATCCTTTTATTCACCGCAATCGCTTTAATTGCTCCTTTGGGTGAAGAATTGCTTTTTCGTGGTTTTCTGCAACAATTTCTAGAGAAACATTGGAAGGATATCACTCGTGCTATTTTAGTCACCGCTTTATTTTTTGCTATGATTCATATGAATCCATATTGGTTTGTTCAAATTTATATCTTGGGAATTATGCTTGGATTTTTAGCATGGAAAACTGGATCTGTTTTCCCTCCCCTAATCCTTCATGGCGTTAATAATAGTGGTGCCATGTTATTTTCATTTACCAATGTGGGTGTTCCCAATATTTATCTCTGGAACGGGCATGTGGCTCCCTGGATTCTAATTTTAGCTGTTGGATGTATAGTCCTTGGCTTTAAAAAGATTAACACTTTAAAGGTAAAATCATGAGAAAAGAAATGTTTGAGCACGAGATTACAATCTTACGTGATACCTTTGGTCGCCTATTACGAAGACAGGCCCATACCAATCTTGTGAAGTTAATTCATAAGACTCACCCGGCTGATTTAGCGGTATTATTTCGTTATTTTACGGATGAACAGCAATCCAAAGTTTTTATGCTCATGCGTGAGGATGAACACACAGCAGAATTCCTTGTGGAACTGGACGACACCCTTCTTTCAAATTTATTGCAAGATGAAACACCTGAAAGAATTTCCGGATTGATCGAACATGCTTCAGCAAATGATCAAAGTTATATTTTGGGAACCCTAGAAAAAGATCAAGCCCAATCTGTCATCGATCTTTTAAAGACTGAAGAGCAAGAAGAAATTGAAGAACTCATGGGATATCCAGAGGATTCTGCCGGTGCCATGATGACAACTGATATATTCACACTGTATCAGGATTCAACCTGTAAAGATGCCCTAAATTCACTTCAAGATCAAACAGAAGCTGAAATGGTATTCTATTTATATATTACTGATGAAGATGATCGTATGGTGGGCGTAGCATCCCTTCGAGCATTGGCCACAACCCCATCTGATACATTGTTAAAAAACATTATGGTTAAACGGGTACATTCTGTCCGCCCCGATACGGACCAAGAAGAAGTCGCACAAATAGTTGCCCGATATAATTATCTAGCCGTGCCCGTTCTGGATGGAGATGATCATCTTTTGGGGATTGTAACCGTTGACGACGTGGTAGATGTAATCCGTGAAGAAGCCACTGAAGATTTTCTCCAAATGGCGGGGGCAGGGAAAGATCGGGAAATCCTGTTAAAATCCAGTTGGGAAAATGCACGTGCACGTCTCCCTTGGCTCTTTGCAAGCTGGATCGGTGGGATTATTGCAGTATCCATCATTGGAACATTTGAATATATGCTAGAAAACATTATTGCCTTAGCTGCTTTTATCCCTGTGATTATTGGTATGGGTGGAAATATTGGAACTCAGTCTTCTACGATTATTGTGCGGGGAATGGCCACGGGCCGAATCGAAATTGGAAATGAAATGAAGATTCTATTTAAAGAGATTCGGGTGGGACTGATATTGGGTGTACTATATGGACTCTTATTGGGCATATTTGCAAATTTTAGATTCTTGGATGCGGACCCATTACTTGGTTTTGTGGTGGGTTTAAGTATCTGCTGTTCTATGTTAATTGCAACGGCAGTGGGCACATTTATCCCTCTTGTTTTGAGAAAATTGGATATTGATCCTGCCATTGCAACAGGCCCTTTTGTAACAACAAGTATTGATATTTTGGGTGTGCTTCTATATTTCTTAATTGCCGGATATTTCCTGACAATTTAATTCATGGCTTTTTTTCTCATATTAAGCACGGGATTATACCTGGCATTCGTTCTATATTTTATAACAGGATTATTTCGTCATGATTATCAAACAGTCACACCGTCCACGGAGCTTACTTTTGTATCAGTCGTTATTGCTGCAAGAAATGAAGAAAAGAATTTGCCGAATTTGATCCATGATCTGGTGAATCAAGAATATCCCATGAATCAATTGGAGATTATTTTTGTAAACGACAGATCGACAGATGCCACAGAAAGTATATTAATGGAAGCTGCTTCTAATTATTCATTTATTAAGCACCTAAGTATTCAAGAGAAATCATCGAACATGACCCCTAAGAAAAATGCGCTTACTTTAGGTATTGAATCAGCGATAGGTGAAATAATTATTTCTACTGATGCGGACTGTCGGGTTCCAAAATATTGGGTATCAAGTATGGCTTATTCTGTTGTTCAGAATAAAGGGATTACGATTGGATATTCCAGTGTAAAAGGTGAATCATTTTTTGATCAATACCAGCAAATCGATTTCTTAGGTATAATTTCTGCAAATGCCGGTGCGGCGGGGTGGGGAAGTTTTTGGTCAGGCACGGGTCAAAATTTAGCATATAAGAAGTCCGATTTTGAATCCATTGGCGGGTTTGGACCTGTAAAAAATAAGACTTCTGGCGATGATATGTATTTAGTCCAGGCTATATCCAACCATAAATCTGGGTCTATAAATATAGATCCAAATTCATTTGTTTATTCACATCCCGTTGAAACATTTATACAATTTATGAATCAACGCATTCGATGGTCATCTAATTCAAGAGACAGCATAGATAGGCAACCTCTTTTTTTCCTATTTATCCTATCAGCATTTTTTACGAACGCATTAATCCTTGTTTCTATTATTTTGGGAATCTCAGGATGGGGATTCCCATTTATAATGAAATTTATTTTTGAAGGATCTGTGATCTACTTTGGTGGGCGACTCTTCGAAACAACCTTCAATCCATTTGCATATTGTATCTGGGCCATTGCACAACCCTTTTATATTCCAGCTGTTGGCATAATGGGAATCTTTAATAAGTACTCCTGGAAACCATGAATAGAATCTATATTTTATTGATTGGTTTTACATTATGTGCAGGTCAGTCATATACCGTCACTATTTTTGGTATGGCAGCAGCCAATGTTGAACAAAATATCAACACAACGGGAACGATTAAATACACAACACAAAATCGAGGTATTTTTGATCTCATTTGGCCAGCGACAAATGTGTATACAACTCAGTATGATCCTGACACATTTGGAATCACCTCGTGGCGTAAAAAAATAAGACAGGGCAAATTTCAATCTAATATTTCTGCAGAACTGGATTCTTCAGGTTCATTAGTTTATAATGATAAAACCAAGATTAATATTCAAGGTGAAACTCAAACAATTTTTACTTTACTTGCCATGGTACAACTAAAGAATATGGAACCATTAGATACAAAATGGTTTAATTATGAGCATGAAGGCCAATTAGGAAAAGCACGATTTATCTGGGCAGATTCATCCCATATTTGGAATGGAAAAGACTCCACTCTTTGTGATCATTATCGACTTGATATCAATATAAATGAAGCATTGGGACAATTTATGGCCAATTCAGATTACTTTATGGAAGAGGTAATACGAGAGGGTGTTGTACGAGAATTATGGGTCTCGAAAGAAATACCTAAAAAAATCATTCAAGTTCGTATCAAAACAAAATGGTACCCAGTATTAGCGACCATAAATGAATAGCTATCCCTCTCATATTTTTCAATTATATTCCGACACTAATCGATGCCACATCCTATGAAAAATCTTAAAATAATGTTTCGTTTAATTCCTTATGCATTCTTAACTGTTGTGATTTTTGCGCAAAATAAACAGGATAAAATTATCGGTATATGGGAATTTCAAACCATAACTACACTCTTTAATTCCGAGCCGGAAGAAACTTTGATTATAAATAAAGATATTAATAATAACGAAACGCTTACCATGCGTGATGATGGCTCTTTTAGCTTTCGTGGTATTTATGAGTCCATGGGAAATGCTGGTATTGGGACTTGGACAACGGAAGAAAATCATCTCATTCTAAATGTGACTAATCAAAAGATTGTTAGCAATTACGAACATAAAAATAATATTTTATTTTTAACTATATTTGAGGCAGAAACAAATAATTATTATGGATCAAATTCTGTTATAAAATACACAAAAAGACTTATTAGACCTTAGACTTAAAAAAGGACCATCTAATGGGTGGTGTTTTTGTACAGATTATTATTATTTAAATTTCTATGAATAGACAACCTTCATTTATTAAAGTTTATCGTAAACAGATTTTTGGATGGATTTTAGCAATTACGACAATTAGTATTGCACTGTATTACGGTATTGATAATAAAATAATTTTATTCATCACTTTTATTGTCAGTATTTTTACTCAAATCTTTGCAGGGTTAGGTGCCTTAATAGGTATGGTTCCATTTATCGGCCCCTTGATTATAAAGGTTATTTCAATTCCGGTTTTTTGGTTTCTCAATGCAATGGGATATGTTATTTCGGGTGTTGCTATTAAAAAAGGATATGCAGTTGAACTTGCCAAAAGCCGAATTGTGACCCTAGGGCTTCTGATGGGAATTATCATAGGTTATATTTTAGGACATTTATTTCCGTTAAGATGAAAATATTAATTTTACAAGGTCCCAACATGAATTTGCTTGGTTTGAAATCGAGCCAAGCCGCTAACCAGCTTACGTTGGATAAACTGAATAAGGATCTTCGAAACCATGCGCATTCAATAGGTGCGGAATTAAAATTCTTACAAACACATAAACAATTTCAGGCTATTAATTTTATACAAAGAAATAGAAATAATGCAGATGGGATTTTAATAATTCCAACATCCTGGGCTCGAAATGATTGGACACTGTCTGAAACCCTTAGGCTTATTGATTTGCCAATATCTATCATTTATTTTGATGAGCCATTTTCATTTGGCACCCCCGAGAGAGACTCAATCCTTAATGGCGACCATATTCATTCAATAACAGGGCACCCTATTCAAGCATGTAAAAAAGGCATTGATTTTCTTATGACCCATCACAAATGAAAAATATTCTTATTATTTTTCTGTGTGGATCAGCCCTAAATGCACAATCTTTGGAAGATCCAAATAATTCTCCTTTACATATTATTTCTATAATAAAACCAAAAATAATTGAACAATCGACTTTTGGTTTTGATTCATCTTGGGTTGATTCATTAAAACTTCAACTTCCTTGCAAAAACGTTTTTGTACCTAAAAGAATTATGCGTCTTCCAAATGCTCCGAGGGATTACAGAAATGGAACTCATCGCGGGATTGATTTTTTTGCGAACTGGGGAACACCTGTCCAAACTGTGGCGCCGGGAGTTGTAATTCGGGCCGACCATTATTTTAAGGAAGTCCCTCCAACATTCAGAGAAGATTTACTACAAACCAGCGCAAAAGTGGGCCATACGCCATCTGATATTTTTTCAAATGTTCTTCTGGGGCGAGCTATCTTTATTGACCATGGATTTGATCTCGTGCCTGGATTTAGATCCATTACGATTTATGCGCATCTTTCAAGTATTGAAAAAAATATTCTGCCGGGAAATATAATTGAACAAGGTACACTCATTGGGCATTCTGGAAATACAGGTATTCGAGAAAGCACTTTGGGTTCTAGGGACGGCTCCCATTTACACTGGGAAATGATTCTAATGAAAGATGGGTTGGAAATCTATTTGGGAAAAGATATTCCTAATCCGGGACTCTATAAAATGTTAAATCGTATTTTTGGTTAATTCAATTGGTTTAAATGAATCTTGATGTCGTTTTTAAATGCCAATTGATTACCCAATATCTCCATTGTAAGTCCAGAATCCGTCTTTAACATTTGAGAAAATAACTCATCTTTTAGGGTTGCAAGTTGAACCTGCCTTTCAAACCGATTTAACACGTCTATTGGAATAAGGCCTAATTCTCTTGCATAGCGACTTCCCAATTCCCGGAAAATCACATCCTTTGTGTATTCCATTAGGCTGAAAGATATATAACACACTGTTTCTCTTAAAGGCGAATTTGCCAAAATACGGCCTTTAAGCCAAGAGACTGTAATCTCCTCGTCACCTATCATTCCAATAACTTCAGGAAAGTTTGATTGGGCAACCCAACCCAATGTGGGGCTCGTTTTATCTGGCGTTACAAATTTATATAACCGGTCAACGGCATCATTGATCATTTTGAATTGGTATTTCTCAATGAGTAAATCTTCCATCCTAGTAAAATAGAATTCTGCTTCCGGTAATCGTTTTAATGATATCATTTTATGGATCTCATGTTTCACCTTTTCAAAAGATCCCTGTTGTACTTGTTTGGATCCAAGAATTTCAATAATATGAAATCCAAAATCAGATTCAATGAC
>JAPYRR010000019.1:6935-13103 GCA_029936885.1 Fidelibacterota bacterium
CCCTTTCGAGAATCTATGATTAATAATCAAGTGATTTAACCCAACCGTTTTTTTCAATTGAACATATGCATTTTTCAGGCTACTGTCAGAAAACATTGGACGAACCACTTTTTGCCTTAATAAGGAATCTAACAATCGGTTTTGTATTTTATCTTTCATCAAAAATTGCACGGATTTAAGGGTATCAATCCCCAATATTTTGGCTTCATTCATAAATATAAAATCTTCAGCAAGGGTTCTCAGTTGAATTTCTTTTTCAGTTAATTCAAGAGATTCAAATACGTCTTTTTCGATGTATTTAAAAATTTCGACATCAGAATAAGATACATTATTAATTGAAAATAATGTTCTATCGTTTTCGCACGATAGATTAAAAAAGATAAAAAGGATAAATGAAAAATATTTCATACAATTGGACAAGAAAAAAGGGCAGGTAAAACCTGCCCTTTTTTCATCTCATAGAGAGATTTTATTTTAGGAACATCATTTTGCCTGTGAGAGCGCGTGTGCCTACTTCTACTCTGTACAAGTAAACACCAGATGCTACGGAATGTCCAGCATTGTCCATACCGTTCCAGGTAACCAAGTTGGTTCCTGAATTCAGCATACCATTATGAATAGTAGCTACTTCTTCACCCAACAGAGAGAATACTTTTACTGTAACATCAGATGTGATATCCAAGTTAAAAGCAATCTTAGTGCTTGGGTTGAATGGGTTAGGATAGTTGCCTTTCAGCTCAAATCCGTTTGCCACTACTTCATTATCGTCAATACCAACAACCTGTGGATCCAGTGCGTAAACAACTGACGCCTGTAACGGACCGTAAGGAGCTGTACCAATCCAGTGGTAACCGGATAGGTGTGGTGCCGCATCATTGACACCCTGCGTATTGGTACACAGTGGATCAAAACCTAGGAAAACGGTTTTACTTCCGTTAGCATGGGTTTTGTATGGCCCAGTAGCGTATTCAACTGCATCATCTGCAGGTGCACCAGTTGTATCGATGGTTCCTGAGAATGCAGTGTATGAATTCGTAAACCCATCTGCAACAGTAACTCCATCCAACCAGTTGGAAAGACCCAACTCGTAGCTTGGATCGTAGTTCAGGGCCAGAGAGTCACCCAAGAACGCATGCACTTCTCCTGAAATCGCATCACCAGCAACAGGAGCAAGACGGCTCACACCGTTTTGGTCGCCTGAAGCCATATAGTTGATGTCATTGAAGTCAGCGGCAATACCTAAATGATCAAAGATAAATTGTCCTGCTCCATAAGTCATATTTGTCCAACCTGTTTGAGCACCAAGCCATTCATCACCGCTCAAGACATAACCGTGGTCACCTTCAGCTAACCATGCACCAATCGATGTGGTGTCAATATTAGCAGGACCAGAGCCAGTTACCTCAACTACGCCCATATAGTTAGCAAGCAGATCGCTCGAAGCACTTCCATAGTAGGGACCGCTCCAAAAGTCTGTTTGACCATATAGGTCTGAGTTGGCAAAATAGTAGTAATCAATCCAGCTTGCGTAGTCTTCTGTGTTGTAATAGAACAGATAGTCGCTCGCAGCCAGGAAGATGGTGTAATACTGAGTTACAGTACTTACTGTCAATCCACCCACGTCTGTAGCGGTAATATTATACCACACTTCAGAACCAGCAGATTGACCAGGGATTGTACCACTAAAGGTGTCATCGCCATTATCTGTCATGGCAACATCAGTGTAAATACTGTCGTCTGTACTATAAGACAGAACGACAGATGCAACACCTGCGGCTTCACCGCTTGGATTATCATCAGTTACGGTAGCTTCTACTGCGCGGTCACCTTCATCCAGAGTTGTGCTTAGTACGGTGTAATCTTGGATTACAGGCGCACGGTCACCCGTCAACTCTACAGCTAATTCATACCGAATGAGCCAATGACGAATATGCCAACCACCATTACCAGAAGTTCCACCACATCCTGCGTAGAATTTCATGAATGCCCACGGTTCAGCAAGCCCGGAACCTTCTGCATAGAAAAAACCAGTCGCTTCATCATCGCCACCACCTGTACCGGTGTATGCTAACATAACACCAATCCATTCTCCAGCTAATACATCAATCTCACCATTTCCATGGTCTGCAAGGTTGACCCAGTTTTCGGTAGCGCCGCCAACTGCATAGTCAAGAACTTCTGTTCCAAAAGAAACAGAGCTGAACCCTTCTGGCCATAGTAGGCCTGCAGCAGGTGTTCCGTCGGGTGCTTCTGCACTGGTTGCATTTACATCCAGTGGATCTTGTGCACCATCAGCAACAGAATTTGCGCCGTCTTGACAAATAGATGCGGTACCACCAGCAGTATATGTATCACCACTTATGGAAACAGAGCCATCTTCTGCCATATCATAACCACCGATCCAACCATCACCATCTACAGCAGCAGATGAATATGTACCGCCGTCGGTAGTAGAAGGATAAGATAGTTTATGAACTGAAACTGTCATTTGTTGTAAGCCAGTACCCCATTCGTAAACAGGGACATTGACACCTTTGATTGTAGCATCAGCAGGCATTTGATACATCATTAACATTGCATCACCTGGTGACTGAATGAACTGACCACCCCAACCGGCATCGTACCCAAGAGTATCATCTGTACCCCGAGAAAAATTCCTGTTGAAATGAGTTGTCAGAACAATTGGTCCAGTTAAAGCGTCAGCTTCTCCTGTGCTACCAAATTCGGCATAATGTTGCCCAACATGACTACCAGCTTTCTGAATGTTGGTGGTACCACCAACTGCAAAAAGCAGAGTTGTTGAGAGCATTAGACCGATTAATTTGATCACGTTATTGCTCATATGATCTCCTTTTTTTTGTGTTATATGATAAGGGAAACCCGATCGGGGATTACTTCTTCCCTTCTTATCATGATTAGAGTTTTTATTAAAATGCATAATTGAGTGAAAGCCAGCCAACGCCGTTTAAATACGCTACAGTTCTATATGCATAGTCAACTGTTAAACCTACACCCAAAACCTTGGATAAGTCCACCCCAAAACCAAATGAGGGACCCCAGATGAATTCATCCGTGTTATATTCAAATTCCTCATCATCCGCATCATCATCCGTTCCTTCAATTCCATCTTTACCAAAAGGCTCGGGATCTTGCGCAATGGCTAAACCGCCTCGAACAAAAAACATATCCATCGTCTTTGCTTCTAGGCCAAAACGGAACTCATCAAATGAAAAATTATTGTTTAAAAATGAAGCTGCTAACAACAAGTCCGTGGTTCCTAAATTTTTCTCATATGCAACACCCATTTCGAACGTTGTAGGCAACTCGAATGGAGATGTATTGATTGCTCGTGGTTCAAGAGGAGTACCAGGTTCGGTATCTTGGGGCGTATGAAATTCTTCAAGGTCAGATCCATAAAAACGCATGCTATTACCCAAATTATTGATAGATGCCCCAATATGGATTCCGTTACTTGTTTCATATTGTACTCCTGCATCTAGAGCAATACCTGTCGCAGACTCACGCATAATGGTTTCACTGATCAATTTGACCTGTGTTCCAAACTTGATGCGGTCAGTCATTCTTCGTGCATAAGATGCACCTAATGTAAAAAACTGGGGTGAAAAGTATTCACCTGTTCCATCGGGCTGATTTTCTGTTGTAACTGGAATTTCGCCCGTACCAAAGGACTTCAATGAAAATGCAAAATAATTTTGCCCCTTCGACACGCCAATGATTCCATAATTCACACCAACATCATCTACGAGCCAGTTACTATTTGAGAATAAAACTTCACCATTAGAATCCATTCCCGCAAGACCGGCAATATTCCAATGGGCAGATTCAACCCCAGTGATAGAAGACACGTTTGCACCAGACATAGCTGTACCACGAGACCCTGTTGGAATAAGTAATTCCTGAGCTCCAGCTGTACCGCGGCGTGCTTTACTTCCCCCGAATACGGTAGTCTGAATCGCCCCGAATAAAATCAGGGTAGTCATAACAATTTTTGAAAAGTTTTTCATATTTTTCTCCAAGATTTGGATAATTTAATTAGAATACGTCTAGTCTTTCTTCTGGTTGGAAGATGGCCAGTTTTAATACTTTTTCACCGACATCATTACCATTGGCATCTTGCACAGTAATGTGAGCAAAATAAACTCCACTGGCAACGGGAATACCATTATCATTTCTTAGGTCCCAAATTGCACGACTATCGTCGAGTGAATTTTCGGTCATTATTTCGTGCTCAATGGTTTGAACTAAGTCACCCGAAATAGTAAAAATGCGGATTGTAGTCGTCCCGATTCCCAAATGAGTGAAATAGACTTTACGGTTCTGAGGAATAATTTCTTCAGGGTTCTGCCCAAAATAAGGGTTTGGATAAATATTAATCAACTCTATTTGATCTTCAGTACTCTCAGTAGTTGATCTACCTGTTGCGGTAAAGGAATATGTATCAAAACCCTGCACAATTGGATTATCAAAAGTAAACTCGTATTCATTTCCAAACTCAAATTCACCCGCGCTAGAAGAAGCAGAAATCATCCAACCGAATTTTTCAGCATCATCCTGTGGATGATATCCAAAAAGAGCATCAGCAGCATTGTACTTGGTTGCATCATACTCTTCATAAATTGGTATGTAAGCGATATTTGCATTAAACTCAAAACTGACAGCAACAGAGTCATCATCGTATCCAGTCACAGAATAAAGTCCGTCTGCGGGGCTCGGTAAACTTCCTGCTAATTGGTAAGCAACAATACCCAATCGGGTGCTATCATCACCCTCAATATCCCAGATTTGTAATGGGACTGTTATAAATGTGTCCTGTGTGCTAGGATCGGATAAGATACTATTTTTAAAATAGGTTGCAACAGAACCTTCTTCTGAGAAAATATACCTCAAATCTTTTTGAAGGTCTGGAAAACCCGCTGCGCCACTGGGAGCAGGTAAGCCATATGCATCATGGAGATATTTGAGCCATCCGCCCATGGTATTTTGGCCACCAGTACCCGCTGCGCTAAAAACAAATGATGTAGTTGTATCACTGTCAGCCGTCAGCCCGTGAGATTCAGGTGCATCCAGAAACCAGGTTGCATTTTGGAGATTAAAAATAAATCCGTCTGTCAGTGTATTTGTAATATAATACCCTGCAGGCGGAATCCCATTATTTGCCTCAGTTAACACTGTATAATGATCTGCAGTAACAGGGAAATCTGTTCCAGATAGCTTTAACTCAGCCCCTTCATATAATTCCCAATATCCATCTGATGATTCCATGGTAACTGAATCGCCTAAAATGGTCGTGAGCGTATCAGACGAGCCCAATAAACTGCTGACAATTACATCATTAGGAATTGCACCACCTACAACAACTACATCCAGTGTAATTGAACTATCTCCAGAAACATTCATTATATCAAATTGATCACTAGTCGCACCCGTGAGTCCAGCCAGTGTGGCAATAAAACTACCTGCATCAAAACTTAAAGAATCAATCGCGTAAGATCCATGAACAAGAGACGTGGTTTCGTAAGAATAGTCTTGACCTGTTAAAAGATAGGGATCCACAACCGTGGGGTGCAAAGTTGCACCAGCCAAACCAGTGTGAGTTACATCAATATCATCTGACGAAGTAATTGCTAATTCAGTTCCTACACCAGGAGGCCTTGGGATCGCTATATATGCATTAATAGGACTTTCGATCACTCTTGGATCTGCTCCACCATCATAGGCATAGGCGGTGACAGCAAAATAATATTGTCTGTAGTTGATCAGTGTTGTATTACCAATCATATCATCGGTTATCTCAATATAATGGTCAATACCTGAATCCGTTCCAAATTGAGCAGGAGATTCCAACAATTCACCCGTGGCTTCATCAAGGGCATTATCTAGAATGAGTTTTACCCCATCTACTACATCATAAGTTGTAACCCGGGTCCAAGGACCAACGACGGATGCGCCTTGATAAATATTGTAGCCTTGGAAACTGTAACCAGCACACTCATATTCTTCTACAACATCGCTCTTTTCTTCAAAAGACAGTATCACTTTTTTATCGAGTTGAGACACTTCTACCTGGGGTGGGGCTGGAGAACAAATATCAAAATTTGCATCAAAAGCACCTTGGGCAAAGTTGTCAAAATATAACATTTTAGTAAT
>JAPYRR010000019.1:13203-16250 GCA_029936885.1 Fidelibacterota bacterium
TAAATAGGGTTACCATTAATATATTTTGTGAAGGATGTCATCCCCAGCCGTTTTTTACCGGGGATTGTTTTTACATAATATCCTTCACCCTGTGCCCAGGTAAGAATCGTCGCAGTATCTGTTTCAGAGTCTACCAGGGGCCCCTGGAAAAAGTCTGATCCTACGGCAGGAACTTCCGTTCCATATTTTGTATCACCATCGGTATCGTTATAGGTATAACCAACACCTAATTCTGGAACGCAACCGACAAGGTCATCTGTATGATCACCAACATCATCATCATGCCAGATAGAGACGAAGACACTGTCCAGGTCATCTTGACCCTTATTAATGATCACCCAGCGGAAAAACATAATATTTCCTAAGGCGCCAGCCTGGTCAAAACCAAATACGGATGTTTGGACCTCTACATTCATTGGTGCAGTTCCCCAAAGAGACGTATGGGTTCCAGCATCGCCATCATTCATTACATGCCAATGGAACATATCACCCAGGATCTCTGGATGGTCACCATTTTCAGGCTCATATATGCCATCATCATTGGCATCTACCCAGGGTGCGCCAGCATCCACTGGCCAATTTTTAAAATCATCGGTGGGGAATTCCCTTTCATGCCAAACTGTAAAGGCATTAGCACCATCAACTTCAGTGAAAGGAATCGTTCCACTCATAGAACTAAAAGTTGCCCAATCATTCTCTAAAAATGCATCAATTTCTTTCTTATGGATTTGATAAATATGTCCATCATTTGTGACATCGTCGATTGTCCCTGGAACAAATTCACAGGTGTATTCACCCGCTGCTGAACGGATTTCTTCTGTCCAAGTATTGGTTCCTTGAGGCCTGGATTTTCCGCTCAACAACCAAACACCGGATTGGAAAATGGCCGTTTTCCCGGAGCCTTTCGGCCATTCAGTTCCGGAATTACCGGTTACGTGATAATCTGAGATGGTACCATGGTTTCCATAGATCGTACTGATCTGGTTACCATCCCAAATGATATGCTCAACTATACCGGATGCAGGGAGCATTGTTTTATACATAGCATCCTGCTGGTTTTCTCCGGTACGGGTCGTTGGCTCAATTGCCAATAATACACCCAGAGTTGAAATAAGTATTGTTGCTTTAAAAAGCCTCATAATTCTTTTCTCCTTTATCATGAGTCCCATCCTTTACAGATCGATCCTGAAACCAATGCGAACCTGACGAGGTGCGCCCCAGTTGTAAGGATTAGATAATTTTGAATTATATAAATTTGCAGCTTCATCTGCATAATTACCGGTACCATCAAATGCTGTATTGGCTACCCAAGATTGTCCCGGATCAGACCCTAACCACCCATCGTTGTCTGCCTGACCTGTAGCAGGATAAATGGATTCAACATTTTGCGCATCAAGAAGGTTTATAACCCATACAAATGCTTTCATTTTATATTTTCCGAACTGTATTCCTTTATCAACCTTTAAATCAACATTAAAGGTCCAGGGCTTGTTTGCGCTATTGAATGCAGCCACTGGTTGATATGCAATACTTCCACCAAACACTTCGGTATCAACCTTCACAGGTGTATAAGGCAGGCCACTACCAAAACGTGCCAGCATATTCACCCCAAACAAGCGCAGAAAACCGGAATTTCCTGTTCTGTAATCCAAAGCGACATTCCCGGTGTGACGTTGATCAAAATCAAGTGGAGAGACATAAGTTAGATTATTACCTCCCTGCCATGCAATCCGATAAAGACCACTTGCACTGGAACCCGTTCCACCCGCGTATTGAAGTGTATAATTTGCATCAACCATTAAATTATTGATACGTCGTGTTTTAAGGGACAAACTCAATCCTTTAACTGTACCATAATCACCATTCACATAAAGAGCATAGCCTGTTGGCCGGGCAGCTATATTTCGAATCTGCGGATACCCGGACATTTGCTTATAGAAGATTGTTGCATCTATAGAAACATTTGGCGTGATCATTTGCTTGAATCCAACCTCATATTGGGTGTTCTCCTGTGGCTGGAGATCTGGATTTGCGGAGATGGTAAAGTTCCCTTGAGTCAGGTTTTGAACAAACCGTACATAACTGATGAACATCCTGTTATTTTCAGGCTGTTGGAAATATTTACCATATTGTGCGTGAAAAACAGTTTTGTCCGTAATCGGAAATGCCAGCCCGATACGAGGGCTCACCAGGGATCGTACTTTTGCATCGATCCGATGAACTTTTCCGGTGGCATCATCATCCGTTGGTTCATAATACATATACTCATCGGGGTCCAATGTACCGTTGTTATCAATATCTTTTGCGAATACCGTTTCTGCGATTTGATTATCGGAAGTTATGACAATATTATTCTGCCCGCCTGTTTCAGGATTAAAGATCTTGTTATTTGGGTCAATATAATCCCAACGAAGTCCCAAGTTTAAAACAATATCTTCCATTTCGATTTTATCTCTTATATAAAACGCCGACGTAACAGGTTCTCGATATTTATTATTTCCTGAATTCGCTTCTGTCTGACCCGTGATATCATATCCAATATTTTCCGCATACCCTGATGAGTAGGCCTGGAAAATATAATCTTCCATGTAATCTTGATAAGTAGTATCACCATCGCCGTTATAGTCTGTGTTCTTCCACGTATCAGACTGATCCTGTGCATAATCCGGTGTTCCATCGCTTCCCTGGGTTCTCCTGATCGTGCCATCTTCATTTTGTGTATACTTATATGTATCCTGGGTTGGGCTAAACGGATTATTATTGGCGAAATAATAGGTTGTTGAAGATGCACGGCCCATTCTATAATACCGTATCTTGCTTACGGCATAATCAAAACCTGCTTTTAACTCGTTGTTCCCTTTTTGCCAAGTAACAGACCCCTTGTAGGAATCTCTCCAGGTAAATCGTTTTTCATAGGATGTACTGGCTTGACCTGCTACACCAAATTCGGCTAATTCCTGTTTCCCTATCGGGCCAGATCCTGGACCGCGATATAAGGGGTTGATCCATGTAGTATCGCCATAACCGATCTCATCAAATGACCAAAA
>JAPYRR010000019.1:16350-26188 GCA_029936885.1 Fidelibacterota bacterium
GTATCAAATGTCCAATAATCATAATCATAGGATGCTAATTCATTTCCATTCGAATCGGAAACAGTATAGGAATAGGTCGGGCTGCCTGAATAATCCGTAACTTTTCCAAACTGTAGATAAGGCAGATACTGCGTTTCATCTGACATAAGGGTACCATCTTCATACATATAGCCCCCAAACCCTTCCCTAAACACCGGATCAAAAGATTCATAGCTATCACTGGAATGACTGTAATGAAGATTAAAAAAGGCATTATCCATCCCTGGAATCAATCCATTCAATTTTGCATAATAAGAACGAAATGTACTTTTGGATTGATTGAACCTGTTTAGAAAATCACCTGAAGATGAAACCCTGGAATCAGTACTCTCAGTATTATAATAATTAAATAGGGAGCGTGAATGACTATAATTAGATCGATCACTGCTATAATCAGAACCACCCACTTTTAATTTGAAAGGCAAACCGATAATCTTATCAAGGTCTAAAAGGATATTACCGGCAAGACTCATTTTATCAACCCAGTTATTCCTCTTGGGTCCCCAATGATATTCAATAGCCGTTGGATCAATCTTTGTATAATCCTGTGCGGTATAATCACCGTTTCCATCTGAATCAACATAGTCTTCACCAATATCCCAAATAGTATTACCATTACTATCTGTAAAATTTTCTCCAGTGGCCGGTTGTCCAGCTACGTTTAAGTCACCAGTATAAACCGGAGTTTGTGAATTGGTTGGACTTGCATCATCCAAGCTTGTACTTTCAACAGAAAGAAAATATTTTAAAGCACTAAACCCGGGCATAGGTCCGCCCAACGCAAAAGAACCGAGATTATAACCATATGAATAAGAAAATGGCTTTTTAACTGACGGATCTGCAGCACCAAAGTCAGAAATACTTTCAACGGTTATAGCTAATTTATTTCCACCTGTTTTTGTTGTGGTTTGAACAATACCTGCGTTAGCCGAACCATACTCTGCTCCAAAGCCACCGGCTTGAAAAGAAACCTCTTCCAGGCTTAGGTTGGGAACGTCTCCAGCTCTGCCTGACGTGAATGCATTATTCACATAGACACCGTCAACATAAAAACCAACTTCATCTGTACGTCCACCGCGAATATGCAGATTACCACTTGCATCCGTTACCACACCCGTCTGCAATGCTATAATATCTGCATAACCACGAACATTCATATTTTGGATATCTTCCGCACGGATTACCCGTACTTCGTTTGTAGCGTTAATCTCAATAAGAGCCTTTTCCGCAGTCACAATAATCTCTTGTCCTTCAATAGCTTCAGAAGCAAGATGGACCTGAAAAAGATTGGTTGTTAAATCTGTTGAGATACGAACACCTTCAATTGTAACAGTACCAGACCCTATATAGGTAAACTTTACATTGTATAAACCGGGGGCAATATTCATTATCATGAATTTTCCATGTTCCCCGGATGCTGCACCGTAAGATGACCCTAATAAAACAACATTAACACCCATAAGGGGCTCTTCACTGGTTTTATCAAGCACAGTACCAATTAGTTTCCCAACATCCCCCGCAAAGAGGCCTGTATTGAGAAGAAATGCTAAGGTTAGCCCATATAAAAACTGGGCCCGAGAGCGGTGATTCATTACGCTACTCCTCATTATTAATTAAGAATGATTATGTTAGTTAGATGTCATAGACAATACACATTATATAATTGCATGCCTACCCCAGACAGCGGCTAATTTGGGCATAGTCACTTACTGAATCCAGTAAAAAAATCTTTTTTTCTTTTACCATCAAAATTAAAATAATCAACAAGATAACTTTTCTTTTTCAAAATTCCATACTATCATTGGTGCCGAGGAAAAGAACCAATTATTTAAAAATGGAGCCAAAAAATGATAAAACGCGCTCTTTACATTTTTTGTTTAATCAGCCCAGCAATATTGTTGGCCGGTGAAACTGGAAAGATAACGGGAAGAATAACCGATTCACAGACTGGAAATCCACTCATTGGTGTGAATATCTTATTTCAAGGTATGAACATTGGGACATCCACAGATGAATTGGGCGACTATATTTTAATCAACATACCTGCTGCACGGTACACAATTACTGCCAGCTATATTGGGTATAAATCCATCAACATGACCGATGTTGTAATCAATGCAGATCGTACAACGGTCGTCGATTTTCAGATGGAGATCTCAGCGGTGGAGGGTCAAGAAATTGTGGTTCATGCAGAAAGACCCGTGATTGTAAAAGACCAAACTGCCAGTACAATCACATTGGATGAGCAAGCTTTTTCTGACATGCCTGTGAATACATTCGAAGATGCTTTGGTTACAATGGCAGGCGTGGTTCAAAATGAGAATAGTAATAGTGGGATCCATTTTCGGGGTGGCCGATCCGGAGAGATCACTTATATGGTAGACGGATTCGTGGTGGAAGACGCCCTCTATGGCGGGATGGGAATGGATATCTCCCGGGATGCAATTTCGGAATTATCTGTCATCACAGGTGCTTTTAATGCCGAATACGGCGAAGCAACAAGTGGTGTAATTAATATTGTTACAAAAGAAGGTGATGCCAATTACCATTTTAAAATTCGGGGTGTAACAGACAATCTTGTGAACAGTACAACTACAGATAGGGATTTAACCCGTAGAGAAATATCAGTTAGTGGTCCACTCTTGCCTTTTGCAAAAAACCTGGGAAATTTTTTCATGTCTTTTGACCGGATGAATACAAAAACATCTCTTTGGAAAAATACCCTTCCCAGTGATGTATGGAAAGATGTGAATGATGATGAAATTATGGGGAATTGGGTTGACTTGAATGAAGATGGAATTGAGGATGTTAACGAAGTGGATACCCTTGCTTGGGCTGATATTGATCTTGATGGGTTCGCTGAGCCTCTTAAAAAAGGCGCCATTGAAACAACGGGGACATTCAGGAATCAAGATAGATTTAGCGGGAAAATTGTTCTTAAACCAATCTCTAATTTGAAAATAACAGCAGGCTTGAACAGTTTTGTATCTAAATCCCGAGGATTTTCCATGAGCTACAGGCAAGTTGCAGAACGCTATTCAACAAACTGGGGTGCAACACAGGACTTTCATGTAAAAGCCACCTATACCCTATCAAAAAACATGTTTGCATCGCTTAGGTTCCAGGATTTTAAGACTGAATCCTGGACAGGTTATTCTCCGCTTTTAAAAGGAGACCACAACCTAGAGTCCAGTCTTATACCTATCCCTGCTGCCTGGGATGGATATGTTCCGGACGCAATTACACCCGGTGATGATTGGTTATGGCTTGGGTATTATGCCGAACCTTATGCTGACTTGAACGGTGATGGTGTTTGGAGCCGGTATTCTGCTGAATACTGGGATGATGTAAATGGGAATGGTTATTGGGATGGAGATGAAACATTCAGCGACTGGAATGAGGATGGGATCTGGGACGTTTATAATTGGACAGATTCAAATAACGATGGCGAATGGTCAATTGGTGAAGCAATATTACCTGATGAATTCTGGGATGTCCAGACAGGGGGTGTTTCAACAGATCCTGACAATTACAGTTGGGGTGTGGATCCACAATTAAGAGAAGGAGACGCTTACGATAATACATCTAATTACGAATTTTATGGACGCTATAATATTTACAATGCCTATGGTGATTCAATCCGTGAAGGGATTTCAACCTATCAAAATTTTCAGTGGTATAAATCTAACTACAAAACGAGGGGCGGTGATTTAACTTGGCAGGTGAATAAAATGCATCAGGTTAAAGCGGGATTTGAAACTCGACAATATGATGTGGCGGAATTTTATGGATCAGGGATTGGCGGTGGCTATTTTGGCAATTCATCCGATCCATCTATCATTATTTACAACCACAAACCCTCCAGTATGAATGCATACATCCAGGATAAGATCGAGTATAAGGATCTAGTGATCAATGTTGGGCTCCGCTTAGACAAACTGGACCCGAATTCTACTTACCCGGATCCGAACCGAAATTTGGGATACTATTATACAGATAATGGGCAGGAAGTATGGATTGACAACATCAGTGCTGCAGGTGCAAATCTCGATGATCTGGAATGGGGATATTTACATACGGATGCCGATGGCAATTTGATCTATGACAGCAATGGGAATCTGAGTGGGGATCATGCGCCTGCCGCAGAGGTTAAATCTCAATTGAGTCCCAGGCTGGGAATTGGGTATCCTATTTCGGATAAAATCGCATTCCATTTTTCTTATGGACATTTTTATCAATTTCCGAACCTGGATTATATGTTTAATTATGGCAATTATAACGGCAATTCAATGATGCCTCCTGGCTGGGGTAACGCAGCTAATACCCAGGCACAAAATCTCAATTTTTATGGGAATTCACTTTACCCCTTCCCTTATAACATTTCAGACTGGTATATCCCTACCGTGGGAAGTCCGAATGTGAAGCCACAGCGGTCTGTTCAATATGAGTTTGGCTTGCGCTCTTACATTGGGATGAAATATGTTTTGAGCACTACCGTATACTATAAGGATATGTTCGATTATGCTTCTTCACAGATCTATGATGCTGATCCTACACAATTTGCCATTTATGAAAATATTGATTACGCAAATTCCCGTGGATTTGAAATTGCTTTGAATAAAGTATTCAGAAATAATTATAGTTGGTACATGAATTACACATTATCCCGGGCCGAGGGGAATGCCCCTAACTCCAGCTATCACTGGGATGTGGCTTATCTTTCATCCGTGTATGGATGGCGTGATTATAACCGAACCTTTACAATGTCGTGGGATCAGACCCATTCCATGAATATGGGATTTGACTATAAACATCCTAAAGGAATTGGGATCAATATTATTGGTAATATGGGTAGCGGATTACCCTATACCCCTACTGATTCCAGGGGAAGACCCATTGACGAACCTTATTCTGGAAGAATGCCTGCTACGTCTAAATTTGATATGAAAGCCTACTATGACCAAACCATGGGCAAGTATAAAGTTCGGTTTTTCGCAGATGTAACCAATTTGTTTGATAAACAGAATGTACTGAATGTGTTTAGTAATTCCGGACAACCGGATGTAAGCCTCAATCCAAACACCTCTCCAATGTGGGCGTGGCGACCGTATTTCTTTGGCGCACCGCGACATATTGAAATTGGCTTTACCGTAGGATTATAATAATGAAAAAAATATTAGTATTAATATTCCTTTCCCTTCCTGTATTTATTTTTTCAAAATCAATTTACCCAGATACAAAACGGGAATACTATGAACAAATAATGGGCAAACCGTACCCTGAACCAAGATCATCCGCAAAGGTCGCTGCATATGATGATCGCAAAAGAAGTGTCCTTGATAAGGGAAATATGGTTCTTCGGTTATCCAATGCGGCAATTTATGGATATGATCGATGGGGCCTCAATCATGAATTCCCCGCCGGGAGTATGATTTCTTCTGGCTGTTGTACCTATTACTGGACACAGGCACCTATTGTTGGCGCGAAGATCAATGGACAACCTTCGGTGTCCGTTGGCGTCCGTGGATCTGTGAGAGATAGTGAAGAAGAATTTGAACCATTACCGGGTTATGATTCTGGTACATCAGATTCAGAAACAAATGTAGGGATCGCATTCAGCGATATGGAAGAATCCTGGCCAACACAATGGCCCATAGAAACAGCTTTGGGTGATACATTCATTTCTGTCATATATGATGCGAATCTAAATGTTGTGGATTCCATAAAATTCCCGGGCGTTGAACCAGACCTCGGCCCGGAAGGTTTCCCAGATGCACCATGTGGCTTTGGTGTGCAAGCAGATCGGGAAGCTTATTTTGTTGTAACAGATAATGACCCGAAAGAAGGAAATACATTCGCCAGCAATGGTGGCGTAGGCCCCTTAAATGTAAGGATAGATGTTTGGGTCCTGAATTATGCAAACACATTTGGAAATGACGGACTTGTCTTTATCCAAAAAATGACCAATGTAGGACAGGATACATTAAAAGACGTGTTTTTTGGCATTGCAGGCGATCCGGACGCACCAGAACAAGGCAGTGCAGAATGGACAGATGACTTGTGCATGATGATTCCGCCCAATGATCCTCTTATTGCAGAAAAATTAGTGGATACAACTGATGCTCATTTGCTCGGTAACCTTGCCATCGTTTGGGATCCTGATGATGAATCTTCCGGATTTCTTTCTTCAGGGATTGGTTGGGTTGGCTTGAAATTTTTAGAATGCACAAAATATAGTCATGATGGTACATCACAATCCTATGACGTGTCTAACTTTTTCACCTATGCCTATAGTGATGATGCACAGAGTGATGCAGACGCATATAATACTCAATTAATGTCAGGCATCCAGGAGCCCATGAATATCGAGCCTAGGCCCAACGATATTTTCCAAAAACCCTACACCTATGGTCCCGATGTTACTTGGGTTATTTCCGCTGGAGGGCCGGAAAGAGTCACAGAATCGGGTGAAACAATTCCCGCGATGAATATGGCACCGGGTGAATATGTGATCTTCACTTTTGCTGATTTTATGGGCATTAATGAATCGGACCTGTTGAGAAATGCAAAAGTATTTCAATCGCTCTATGACAATGATTGTGCATCTCCAAAACCGCCGCAAGAGCCCGTCGTCCATGCAGCGGGAACAGACAGTAAGGTTGCTTTATTTTGGGATAGCAGGAGTGAAAATTCCATTGATCCCGTCACGGGGAATAATGCTTTTCAAGGGTATAGAGTTTATCGGAGCACTGACCGGGGAATTTCCTGGGGATCTGTTGTTACGGATATGAATGGAGACCCAACAGATATTTATAAACCATTGCAGATCTACGATGTCTTGGATAATGTGTCCGGCGCTTATGTGATGAATGATCCACTGATCTACTATAACCTAGGGAACAATACGGGGTTGCAATATTCTTTTGTAGATGAAAATGTGATCAATGGTATCGAATACTGGTATGCTGTTGCTGCTTTTGATGGTCCAGACGACTGGGCTGGTGCTGCTGTGGATCCCTTAGAGAATGCAAAACAAAAAAATGCTTTCCTCGATGGAGATAATACCGTTGCTATCATCCCTCAGAATGATCCAGCAGGATTTGAAGCCAGTGAATTCGAAATTGTAAAAACAGGGAATTCCTTCGCAAACTTGGATGCAATTCCAGTTGATGCATTCTCATTCAGTTTTATCGGAGAAAGCGAGGTAAACGAATCTGATCTTATGAGCAAAGGGTATGATTATAGGGTGGCCTTCCATGAAGCCTATTCGGATATTGATACATCTTCCGGAACCGATACATCCCGCTGGGATACTACATTCTACAATTATTGGACCATGGTATCCTTGGATGATAATGGTTCAATCATTGATACGGTTGTTGCTGAAGAAACAGATATTGAAACCGGTGAAGAAAAATATATTATTGATGGTTTTATTCCTGTCTTTTCAGATGCGATTTGGAAGGTTGAATCGGCTGATACTGTATATTCCCATTATTCAAATGCAGGGTCATCCCATTCATTGGGTACGCTCGGCGATAATTCCAGTGGAGCATCATCTTGGGGAGACTTTATGAAATATCTTTATTACACATATCCCAATATGAATGGTTTAATGCGACCTGACGGATATGCGAGTCAGACTGATCTGGGGCATGATTTTGAGATCCGATACTCAGCAATTGGTTCAATCGCTTCCTGGTTTACGAATGGTCATCTTACGGGCGCAACTGCTTTAGATACACTGCAGGTTCCCTTGGAAATCTGGGATGTGGAAGATTCAAATAATCCCACGAGATTAGGGGTTGCGATCCGACAAGTGGTAGGCTCATCTAAACCTGATAATTACTGGGTGCTGGATTCTGCCATTGTCTTGGATACAATATCAACTGAAATGGTAATTGACACATTATATGTTGAAGATGATACAACCTATGATACCTCCATGGTGTATGGGTTTGATACCTCCATGGTGCATTTTTATATTTTTGATAAAAACACATGGATCCTCCCTGTTCATGAACCTTATACAGGCGAGGCCGTATCCCTTCATCCCCAAACAGATGCGAGCAAGATTGGGTGGATCACAACTTATAACCGATCAGATCATCATTTTAATTTCGGCGATACCATGCGATTTGAAATTCCAAATCCCGTTGTGCCGGGGAATGATGAATTCGTCATCAAAACAACCTTGCCTAATTATACGACTAAAGGTGGGGACTTGGATAATGTCTTGGTTGTACCTAATCCATACAAAGTGACATCGGCTTATCAGTTTGGACCCTATGAAAGAGAAATACAATTCACCAATTTACCTGCAGAATGTATGATCCGTATCTATACTGTAAACGGAGATTTGGTCCAAGCCATTCATCATGCAGAAAATAGTATCGGGTACCGAGGGCTCAGCGTAGAGGCCTGGGATTTAAGGACCTATAATAATCAAGAGGTAGCTTTTGGAGTTTACCTATACCATATTGTAAGTGGCGGGTTGAAAACCGGTCAAGAACATGTAGGAAAATTTGCGGTGATCAAATGAAGAAAATATTTCTTATCTCACTTATGGCTTGCCTGACCATAACTCAGGCTCAATTTGATAATGTAGCAACATCTGCAGCGACCTTTCTAAAAATTGGCGTGGGTGGAAGAGGGGTTGCCTTAGGCGGCGCACATACAGCCTCCGTCAATGATGCATCTGCTATGTATTGGAACCCAGCAGGGATCAATGGGGTGAATGGTCAAGAACTGGTCTTTCATCAGTCATCCATGTATGATGGTCTGGGAATTCAACACAGTTACCTTGGCGCGGTCGTACAAGTGGGATCGGGCAATAGGATTGGGTTTAGTATCAATCATCTTTCTTATGGTGAAATGATAAGAACAACCGAATTTTCACCCGAAGGCGAAGGACAATTCACTGCGTCTGATATTGCCATTGGATTGGCTTTTGGTAAACGGATCAGCGATCGATTTCGTATTGGTATCCAAACAAAATTGGTTCGGGAAACTATTTCTTTTTCCAGTGCGAGTGCGCTGGCTGTAGATTTGGGATCCCAATACACCACTGCTATTAATGGCCTAGAATTGGGTATGGCAATTACCAATTTCGGTACAAAAATGAGACTCTTTGGTACCGATCAAAAATTAGATGTAGATCCCTATGCAGACTTGGATGGTAATCCTGATGTAATTGCCAGATTAGCAACGGAAGATTGGGCACTGCCCATGTCCTTTCAATTCGGTTTATCCTGGATGCTTATGGGCGAAAATGCACCCATAAAAAATCCGAATATTTCCATCATGACAAATGTGGAATACACAGACCCCCGGGACTTCAACCCTGTTTATCATTTTGGTACTGAGATCACTGTAATGAAAATGGTTCAGTTCAGGGCTGGATTGCGAAACCAGTTCCTCAGGTATCCTGACGATCTGGATGACGCATCTGAAAAAACGATTGATGATTATGAGGAAGGTGAATATATCAACCGCATGTCTTTTGGGATTGGGATTCCTCCCATGCAATTCCCTTACACGGTTTACAAATTTTCAGTAGATTATTCTTTCAATGATGTGGGACTGCTGGGGGATACTCAGCAACTCACTATTACGGTCGGGTTTTAAAGACGATTTAATACTTCCCACAGGAAGAAGCCTATCATTATTTACGGCTTTTCCCCCACTGGAGTTCTATGATCGGCACCCAGGTTTCTGCCATGGGGATGTAGGGCAGTAAACGCATATCTGAGCCATAAGGATAGTCACCCATGACAAATTTGTAGCCAGTAAGAACCCT
>JAPYRR010000098.1 GCA_029936885.1 Fidelibacterota bacterium
AACACATGCCGGCCCATGCCATCTGTAAATGCTGTATTTAAAAATAGGCTTTGGTTATCTGGTAATGCCACTGTCCCCAAATGTGATATATGTTTATAAAATTTATAGGGTGTTTCACTGTGGATTGTAACGTCCAATTTAGAATTAATATTCTCCATAGGATGATCCGGCACCTTTGTTCTCCATGAAGAAAAAGCTGGATTCATCGTTAATTCTGTTTTCATAGCAACGCGTGCAGGATCAATTTCAACCACGCGGGACGAATCTACAGTTTTTAAAGTCAGTGCAGTGATTGTGGAAGATTCTCGATTCCACTGCGCACCCAGAACAATATCCCCAATATCTGTATTCTGGATTGTTGCACCAGATTCAAGGTCGTAGGTGTATAGATTTGGTGTAAAATCATACAATCCTGTATAGGAGATTTTTCCCCCATTTGCGTGCCAAATCGGGGAAAAGTCACCTTCATTGCTGTTTGTGATTTGCCTAATTTGGCCACTTTCCAGATTCATAATATGCAAGTCCATTAGTCCATCCGGATCGGCTTGTGCAAAGGCTATGGATTTCCCATCGGGGCTCCAATTGGGTGTAATAATCTGGGTATCACCTTCATTATTAGTTATAGGTTTAATATCACTCCCATCTGCATTCATCATATAGAGTTGTGAAGTAGAATTTTCATGTGCAACAAACACAATTGTTGAACCATCTGGAGAAAACTTAGGATGATTGGCTCTCATTTGTGAAACGAGCAATGTTTTCTTTTTCGTTTTCAGATCCAATTTCCAAATACCAAACATAATTGACTGATTTTGTCCAAAACGATATTTTGGATATACAATGGAATTCCCGTCTGGAGACACATCAAGGTTTTGTATGAGTTCTCCAAAAACACCATAATCATATTCCTTGATCTTCCATTTGGGTTTCACCTTTTTAGGTTTATACCCCTTCTTCTTTGCTTTTTTAACTCGCTCCTTCCATTCTTTGCTTTCCTTGGCTGTATCTCGAGTTGCCACCACTAAAGATAGGTCGCCCTGCCCTTTTGATAATTGACCAATCATTGCTACACGCAAAGTGTCTTCGAAATAATCAAATGCGGCCATCCGTTTCAAAGGGAGTTTGTGGACTTTGCCCACATCTTCAACCCGTTCTTTCTGTGCTCGCTGACCAAAGAAAAATGTGTTCATGTGGCGGCGCCAATCTTCATTGAATTGTTTCAGTTTAATCCCGGTATGTTTTTTAAAAGATTCTTTAAAATCTAATAAACCCATTTTATTTCGATGGCTTAGAATTTTAACAATTGTGGAATCTCCAAATCGATCAGCAAGATAAAGGCTTTTGGAAAACCCATCATTATGAGGATCTTGAATCTTATGAACTGTATTTCCAATAACGTGACCTTTATGGGAAATATCGTAGCGGAAAGGTCGCCACTTTTCGGTATAGTATTCTGCGATTCCTTCAACAATCCATCCGGGAACACCCGCTATTAAACTACTCATAGGTTCGGGTAGCCAAGTTTTGATGGTATTAAAATAAACAAGATGCTGGAGTTCATGAGCCAAGACAGTTCGCAACCATTTTTCGTCACCAGCCCAAAGGGCCGCATCATTCTGATCTATCCAAATAATTGTATGATTGCTGGGCATAGCAAATCCATTCAATATTTCATCTTCTGCTGTAAAAACGATATCTAGCCGAGGGAGCGTGTCCAATCCCATTTGTTCCATCAAAATCGGACGAATCTGTTCAGCCATGGATGCACCTTGAACAGCGATATCCCGAATGCCTTCATGGTAATGGACATCAAAATGGTCCGTCTCAATGGTATGCCATTTTAATTCCGGATGAGTCCTGCCGCTCATCATCCAAGCACCAGTGGCTTGGAGCAAACTTGTTACCAAAATTAGTGTGATTGAAAAATATTTCATAAAGGAACCTTTTCTTTTTGTATGAGACCTAATTGGGTCAGGTCTTCGATTAATTGTTTTGTAGTATAAAATTGGATAACCTTAAAACCAATATGAGCTGCAGCCTTTACGTTTTCTTCCAAATCATCTATAAAAATGGAATCTTCTGGTTTTGTCCCTGCTAATTTGGCAGCTGTTAAATAAATCTCTTCATGGGGTTTTCGCAATCCCACATCGAAAGAATATACAGCGCCATCCACTAAATGTGGAAATGCATACATCGTTTTTATCTCATCCCGAACGTGTTGGGGATTGGTATTGGACAACAACCAAATAGAAAAGTTGTCCGCTAATTCTTTCAATATTTTTACCGTCTCCTTTTCAACTCCCAAAAGGAGTTTCCAGGCTCGCCAAAAGTCAGATTCTTTTAAACAACAAGGTTGGGGCAATGATTCTTTAACAGCCAAAAACCATTCCCTGTCTGTGAGATTCCCTTTTTCATATTCATCATGGGCATCCATAGGAAAACGTGTTCGAATCTCTTCTACAGAAATATCAGTACAATCACTTAAATATTGCAGAGTTCTTTCCGGGTGGACATTCAGTAATACGCCGCCAATGTCAAAAAAGAGTGTTGTAATCATATCACCACTCAAAAGGCCCATCCACCACTTTCCAGAAAAAGATTGATGCAACAGTTCGGTACGGTTTCCATTTTTTGGCTCTTTTTTCCATGGTTTTGGGTGCAGGTAATTCTTTTAATTTAAAATACTGTTGAAACCCTTTTTGTACTCCCAAATCACCTGAAGGAAAAATGTCGGGACGATTTAAAGTAAACATAAGAAACATTTGCGCCGTCCATGGCCCAACACCCTTTATGGCAACTAGCTGTTCCATGATTTTATCATCAGACAAACTCCCCAAATTTTCATGGTCGACAGATCCATCCAAAAAAGCCTGTGAAATATTTTTAATATAGTGTGCCTTGGCATTGGAGAGCCCCACTGAACGAAGTAATTCATGATCGGTCTTTAATACATCATTTGGGGATGGATATTCTTTTCCTTTGTATAAGGCAATAAAACGATCAGATATAGTTTTCGCCGCCTTCCCGCTTAATTGTTGATAAATAATGGCCCGTGTAAGCGATTTAAAATAATTTGTTTCCGGTGACAATTCTTCAATTTTAAATGCATCAAAGAGCGGAATCATTTCTGGGTCAGATTTCCTCAAAGCGGTTACCGCTTTTTGAATGGAGAGCGGTTCAGTCTTTTGTGCAGACATAAATTTGCATTCCACTTTCTTCATCCATGGGCGAACCATCATAGTCACCCATTTTTTCTGTAATTCTTAATCCAGCATCACTCAACAAAATATCCATCATGTGGGGATAAAACATACGCATCCTGTAATGATATTTTTCAGGTTCTAAAGTACCGTCCCTCTCAAGTTGCCACGTGAGTTGATTTATCTGAGTCTCTTCTTCGTATTCATTTGTTTCCATTATTCTACACCGACTTCCATCAAAATTAAAGGGAGATGTTGCAGGATATTGTTTTCCTTTTTCACGGTATAAAAAGGATGGATCTGGAATGAAAGTTGAAACTAAAAATGTTCCTCCATTTGTTAGGTGATTAAATACAGATTGAAGACATTGGTTTGCATCCTCATCCGTTAAATTATGGAGAAATGAATTGAACCCAATAAATATAAAATTGAATTTTTGGTCCAATTCAAATTGGCGCATGTCATTTTGATGAAACGTAGCCCGATCTCCAAATTCATGAATTGCACTTTTTAGAAATTCCACACTAGAATCAATGCCAGTATAATCGAGTCCAAGATCTAGTATAAGTTGAGCAAGGCGACCCGTTCCCGAAGCTAATTCTAATACAGGTCCACCAGCTTTTTCAGCAATGGATGTTATAAGATTTTTATCCAAACTATAAGCCTGGTGAATGGCATCATAGAGTTCTGGTTTGGTGTAAATATCAACCATTTTTTAATTATGTAAAACGTTATTATTTAATTAATCGTGTAGAAAAGACTAATTACGTTTTAAATAATTACATCATTATAAAAAATATTAATTCAGTATAACTAGATCTTTGGTGGTTTTATTCAAAATCTCGCATCCATCTTCGTTAATGATTACGTCATCTTCGATACGAACACCACCCCATCCTGCAATATAGATGCCGGGTTCAATGGTCATTACATTATTCACTTCTAAAATGGATTTACTTTGTGGGTTAAATCTGGGTGAAGTGTGTATTTCCAATCCAAGACCGTGTCCTGTGCCATGGGTATAATATTCACCATAACCCATTTCTTTAATATAGTCACGCGTTGATGCATCCACTACATTACAAGCAACACCTGCCTTGGCTGTATCGCAACCTCGTTGCTGAGCTTCTTTTACAATGCTATAGACTTCCTGATGCTTTTCTGATGCTTCACCCACAACGGGTGTCCGTGTCATATCCGCATGATACCCACCATATTTTGCAGCAGCATCTATTACAATGAAATCACCTTTTTGGAATTCCCGGTCTGTTGGAATTGCATGAGGCAAAGCACCATTGGGTCCAGTGGCTA
>JAPYRR010000020.1 GCA_029936885.1 Fidelibacterota bacterium
CAAACTATTGATCAAAAACCATTTTATGACCTTTTTAAACGCGTCTTTGATTTTTTCACAGCCTTTGCTGGATTCATCATCGTATTACCTCTTTGGTTATTGATCGGAATATGTATAAAAATCAATGACAAAGGACCCGTCCTTTTTAAACAAACCCGAATTGGCTTAAATGGGAAACCATTCAATATTTACAAATTCAGGACCATGAAAGCAGATGCAGAAAAATATGCTCATTGCCCAACAGACAGGAATGATGCCCGCGTGACGACTATCGGACGATTGCTCCGAAAATTAAGCTTGGATGAGATTCCCCAATTGATCAACGTTCTGAAAGGTGAAATGAGTTTGGTGGGTCCCAGGCCAGAGATGCCTTTTATTGTGGACACCTATGAATCCTATGAGAAAAAGCGATTATCCGTTATCCCTGGCATCACGGGCCTTTGGCAGGTGAGTCCAGCACGGAATGCAGAGATCCATGACAACCCTGAATATGACCTTTTATATATTGAGCATCGGGATCTTAGTTTGGACATCCTTATCCTGATCTTGACGATCGTTTTCGTCTTCCGATCTTTTACACATTGAGATTTTCAATTGTAATCATGAAATATATAGTACCCATTCTTTTTGCGGGGAATTTTCTTTTTTCAACTGATTCACCTCTTCAATTTTTTCCACAATTTTCATCCCATTACTTTTCTTCTGGATCTATTCATCATTCAAAAAAAACGGGTTTTGTATCCCTATTGAATTTTGGGATTGGTGCATCCAAACAAACTGGTGGTTTAACTATTAATGGGTTATTCCAATTTACTAGTGCAAAAAATTTGGACATTAATTCAACATTTTTAAATCCTGATCTAAACCTAGAACATCAAAGGGATTATTTTTCAAATGAAATGACATGGTTTGAATCTTCCATGTTGAATATTCAATATGAATTGGATGATATAATATTTTCCTTTGGGAAATTTAATAGACATTGGGGAATCGGTAAGTCCAATTTAATTCTGTCTAACAATGTGCCATCTTTTCCTCAAGCTGGATTTACATGGCAATTAGCTAATAACTTATCTTTAGAATATTTCTCAGGATTACTTGCCAGCCAAATCCATGACACTACTAATACTAATTATAATAATAATGCCGGTGAAAGAATAGTTTATGTTCAAAGATCAATTACAGGTCATAGGTTATTATGGCAGATTACACCTACAATCTCTTTTTCGGCTATGGAGACAGTCATTTTTGGCAATCGCTCAATTGATTTCCATTATTTACTCCCTTTCATCCCCTTTTGGTCCATGCAACGATATGTGGGTGATACAGATAATATTCAAATGAGTGGTGAAATTATGTGGAGGAAAACTGAAAATTTCCAATTATTTGGTTCATTATTTGTTGACGAGTGGCGTCCTGAGTGGACTTTCAAAGATAAAAATAGGAACTGGTTCGGATATCAAATTGGACTAATCGGTACAAATATTTTGAGCGAAAATGACAAAGTTCAATTAGAATATACCTGGACAGATCACCGGGTCTATCGACATCGATTTAATATTAATGATTCCTATTCCTATGATTATTCACTTGGATTTTGGGCTGGTCCCCATGCAGATGAATTATTCCTTGCTTACAATAGTCAAATTAATGGGATAGACATAACCACTTCCTTTTCTCACTTGAAACGTGGAGAATCAACTGAAGAAATGCTTGTGGGACAATATGATAATATTAATTATGATCGATTTTCGGGAAATACAGAATCAAGAAATGTTGCTTCAATAGAAGGGACGAAGGGTATCTTTAATAACAGGGTTTTAATTCGAGTAGGGTGTGACTGGATCGATTGGACAAATCCTGGATTTAATCCTTATAGTCCAACCCGTGTTTCAGGAATAGACTTTTCTAAATTTTCCCTGAATATTGGATTAACGGCAAAAACCACTTTCTCATTAGATTAATCCAGTAATCCTCTTAAATACTCACCATATTCATTGGTAAAGTTATCTGCTAATTTTTCAAGATTAGATTTGTCAATAAACCCTTGGCCATATGCAATCTCTTCCAAACAAGCGACTTTTAAGCCCTGCCGATCCTCAATAGTTTTAATAAAGTTTGATGCATTATTTATGGCTTCTTGGGTTCCAGTATCTAGCCATGCAAATCCCCGCCCCATTAATTCTACTCCAAGTCTTTCTTGCTTAAGATATGCTTGATTCACTGATGTGATTTCCAACTCTCCTCGCGCAGATGGTTTCACATTTTTAGCGATCTCAATTACATCATTAGGATAATAATATAAACCAACTACTGCATATTTAGACGCTGGCTTCTCAGGTTTCTCAACGATACTTGTAACTTTACCGGATTCATCAAATCCAACAACACCGTAACGTTGTGGATCCTTCACACCATATCCAAAAACTAATGCTGTATTATTTTTTTGAACCGTTTGAACGCTCTCATTAAGCATCCCAACTAAACCATGACCAAAAAAAATGTTATCTCCCAAAATAAGAGATACTGAATCATTTCCAATAAAATCTTCCCCCAGAATGAATGCTTGTGCTAATCCATCTGGTGATGGTTGGACCTTATAAGAAAGATTAAGACCTAGATGATTTCCATTTCCAAATAATTGCTCAAATCTAGGAGTATCCTCTGGTGTTGAAATAATTAAAATATCTCTTATCCCAGACAACATAAGTGTTGATAATGGATAATAAATCATTGGTTTATCAAATATGGGTAATAGTTGTTTGGAAACAACTTTTGTTACGGGATATAACCTTGTACCACTTCCCCCTGCTAAAATGATGCCTTTCATGAATCAAGCACTCCTAATCTTTCTTGTCTGTATGTGTTGTTTTGTATGGATTTCCACCAGGACTCATTATCCAAATACCATTGAATTGTTTTTTGAATTCCAGTCTCAAATGACTCTTGTGGTGACCATCCTAATTCATTTTCAATTTTTGTGGCATCTATAGCATATCTAAAATCATGTCCAGGTCTGTCGGTTACATAAGAAATCAATTCAGAATATTTTGATCCATCATTTTTTGATAAAATAATATCCAGTAGCGAACAAATTGTTTTCACCACATCAATATTCTTAATTTCGTTATTGCCACCAATATTATAGGTTTCTCCCACAGTGCCAGATTTTAAAACGGTATCTATAGCATCACAATGGTCTTTCACATACAACCAATCTCTAACATTTTCTCCCTTTCCATAGACTGGGAGTGATTTTCCATGAAGACAATTGATAATCATTAGAGGAACAAGTTTTTCAGGAAATTGAAAGGACCCATAATTATTTGAACAATTTGTTATTAATGTTGGTAAACCAAAGGTGCGATTCCAAGCTCGAACCAAATGATCCGAACCTGCTTTAGAAGCAGAATATGGTGAACTAGGATCATAAGGTGTTGATTCTAAAAATTTTCCATCATCTCCCAAAGATCCATAGACTTCATCAGTTGAAACATGGAGAAATCGAAAATTGTCATTTTTTGATTCCTGAAAATATGCGCGAGATTGTTCCAATAGATTAAGGGTACCCACTACATTGGTTTGAATAAATTCAGTTGGACCCTCAATAGACCGATCAACGTGACTTTCTGCTGCAAAATGTACAACAGAATCAAAATGATACTTATCAAAAAGGGATTTGACTAAATTTGAATCACAAATATCACCTTCCACAAAAGTATGAAAAGTATCTGGAATTCCTTTTAGGTTATGGATATTTCCTGCATAAGTCAATTTATCTAAATTGACCAAGTGGATATCTTCATCTTTTTCAAAAAGATTGTGAATAAAGTTTGACCCAATAAAACCACAACCACCAGTGACTAGAATATTTTTCATCTAATAAATTGGTAAATATTTTTGTTTACTCAACGTTGGTAAAGAGATATCTTTTTCAGACAAAATAGGTGAATTATACCCCCAATCCAGGCCAATAGTTTCGTCATTCCATATAATTCCATACTGATCATTAGGATCGTATATATTTGTGCATTTATAGGTAACAATTGCTTCATTTGATGTAACAAGATAACCATGAGCAAATCCTTCAGGAATAAAAAGCATTTTTCTATTTTCGACCGTTAATGGTACAATCTCCGATTGTCCAAATGTTGGCGATCCTTTCCGAATATCCACAGCCACATCTAATATACTACCTGACACGACTCGTACCAGTTTTCCCTGTGGAAGATTTAATTGATAATGTAGTCCTCGCAATACCCCATGTGATGATTTCACTTCATTATCTTGGACAAATATTGTTGGTAAATCATGTTTTTCAAAAATGGAAGTTTTAAAGGACTCAAAAAAATACCCTCGATCATCTTCAAATATCCTTGGGGTTAAAATTTTTACACCCTTTAGGGATGTGTTTTCTACAATCATAATGCTTTTATGCGTCCAACGTTATCATATTTAAACCCATGCTCTTTTAATTTCTCCATGCTTAAAATATTCCGTGTATCCAAAATGGTAGGGGATTTCATGATAGATTTCAATTCACCTAAACTTAATCCTCGAAATTCATTCCATTCTGTCATAATCGCTACAGCATCTGTATTATTACATGCAGTTTCCCAAGAGTCGCAATAATTCAGATTTGGGAAAAATAATTTCATCGACTCATTTGCAATAGGATCAAAAGCATTCACCATCCCGCCACCTTCTAAAATAGCCTGTATCATATCAATTGATGATGATTCACGTACATCATCAGTATTGGGCTTAAAAGCCAACCCAAGAATCCCAATTGTTTTATTGGAAAAATCACCACCAACTAAATTTAACAATTTTTCCGTCATACGCTTTTTTTGATTATTATTTGTGATGATTGCTGCATCAATGGTGTTCATTGGTGTCCCCTTCTTTTTAGAAAGCGCTGCAATTGCATGGGTGTCCTTCGGAAAACACGAACCGCCATACCCAGGCCCTGGATGTAAAAACTTTGGACTAATTCGACCATCCTGTCCCATAGCTTTAGCTACTTGATGAACATCCGCACCTACTTGTTCACATAGATTTGCAACCTCATTGATATAACTAATTTTTAAAGCTAAAAATGCATTCGCAGCATATTTAATCATTTCAGCAGTAGCAACATTCGTATGAAGCATTGGCTTTTCATTTACATAAAGAGGGCTATAAACATCTCGCATAATTTCAAATGCTTTTTCGCTGGTAGCTCCTATGACAACCCTGTCTGGCCATAAAAAATCCTTTACTGCAGATCCTTCTCTTAAAAATTCCGGATTTGAAACATAATCGAATTCTCCATTTTCTGGCATGGATTCCCTAATCAATTCGCAAACACGATCTCCCGTTCCAATGGGGACCGTACTTTTTGTACAAATTACTTTATAACCATTTAAATTTTTCCCAATGGATCTTGCCACGCTTTCTACAGCAGAAATATTCGCTTCACCATTTTCACCCTGTGGTGTACCCACAGCAATAAAAATAACTTCTGCGTCTTGAATAGCTTTATCAATATTCGTTGTAAATGATAGCCTTCCAGCTGTTACGTTTCGTTCAACAAGACTATTTAACCCTGGTTCATAGATTGGAATTTCACCTTCTTGAAGACTTTTAATTTTTGATTCCACAATGTCTGCGCAAGTTACATTATGTCCAAAATCTGAAATGCCACCACCGCTAACCAGTCCAACGTATCCCGTTCCAATAACTGTTATTTTTTTCACAAATATTCCTTTAGTTTGAGTCTTGAATTTACTGACCCCATTTTCACATCCCAACACTCACATCAAACCTAGTCGTCGTCTCAGCAACCATTCTGCAGATAAGATTCCTATAAGTAGACTAAAAATCCACCAACTATCGTGTAATACTAATTTAGAATAATGTGTTTCAATTTTTGAATTAGGAGATATTCCTTTTATTAAAGAAGATCTTTCGTCCCAATGCCTGAATTGTCCATTATTCTTTTCGGTGACTGTTTTGAGAGGGCCTTTATTTAAATAAACATGGTTTAATTCAACCTGACTTTCTTGTACCTGGATTGATCCTTCTCCTACTGTCATCAATTTATCTCCAAAAGTTAGTTCTATTTGATAATCTAATTGGCCCGATTGTGATGCCCAAAATTGTCCAAAATAATTTCCAGTGTTTTCATTAAAATGAATTGGTTTTGTATTAATCCTTTTACCATTATGTGATATATGAAGAAATCCTTCTTCAGCAGTTTCTGAATTCCTAAGAGATTTTCCTGTGATTGTTACCCTTTCACCTTGTTGATATGAATTTTTATCAGATCTAAAATAAAAATCTTGACCATTTCCCGTTCGCATAAGCCATGAAAATACGGTTGAAAATATTTCCGTCGGTAGTTCAGATAATATTGATTCTCGAGTTTTATAATAAAATGTGTTTAATTGCGGTGATGACCAAATCATATATCTCAATGGAGTTTTTTCTCCAATCAGCAACAAGGGAAAGTCAACTTCCGAAATTGCAAAATTAGCTAGTATAATAGCATTCGCAGAATCCACTTCCATCTTAGCTATTAAAGGAGGAAGTGATTCTCGGTTTACATCCAAATTATTGATTCTATGAAAAGGGAAATATGAATCCCAACTGGAATTCAATTCCCAGTCATATTCTACTCCTAAATCTATTACCGGATCTTTAATGGAAATATCCATAAGAGAGAGATACGAATTAAGAATTGATTCATCTGTATCATATCCTACAATAAATGTTAAACTTGTCTGATGGGCTACCAATTTTTTTGCGAAAATCCTTAAATAAGAATTCCATTCCTTGTTATTATCTTCTACCGGATGGTTATCGAAAATGATAAGATCGTATTTCGTATCCCAAAATGTGTTCAGCGGTTGTGAATATTCATCATTAAGAAAAACAAAATGATCAATCCTATATTCAGGATTTATTGATAAAATTTTCTTTATAATTTGAGTATTAAAATTGGGTGCACCGGTAAACAATGCAATTAAATATTCATTTTTCAAAACTTGGATTCGCACTAATTGTTTATTATTGCTGATATTAATTTCATCAGATAGTGCATTTACTTGTACGCGATAATTTACTTCCCCAGTCTGATTTGGATTTATTCGGAATCGCACACGATCTAAACTTCCATCGCCTGAAACTGTCACGACCTTCGACCCTACTAGTTTTTTATCTGAATATATTGTAACATTTAATCGTTCACTCACATTTCCATGGCTAGATATTGTCACATTTATATCTGCATTTTCTCCTTTAATTATGACAGGAGGCGCATCAATAGCGTGGATTGAAACATCCACTAATGGCGTTTCATTCCCAACACCAATAATATGAATCGGCGATGAGATGTTTAAATCTTGTGATGTGATTTCAGCGCCTAAATTGGCTTGACCATCCGTAATTATAATTGAACCAGCAATGCCATCATTATCACTTTCAACGATATGGTTAAAGACCTGTCCAATATTTGTGGATCCATCAGCTACTTTTTTATTTCCAATCGTCCAATTTGAGTCTAAATTATTCCCAAATCCAAAAACCTTTACCCGGGCTTTATTTTCTTGTATCTGGGCTATGATTTGGTCCACCCCCAAGACTAATGAACCTACAGATGTTTGGTTATGATATGACATACTTAAAGATCTATCCAAGTATAAATGCCAATCCAAATCATTTGATTTTGATTGAGATTTTTCTATTTTAGGATTTAAAAATAAAAATATTAAAACGAAAAATAGGGTTCCACGTAAAATAAGAATTGGGCGAAGTTTTGTATTATTTCCAATTTTATAAAATGAAATGGCCAATCCTAAAATTGAAATAATTAAAACCAACCAGAATAATTGGTCAGGAGGCGATAAAATAAGATTCAAAATTATGCGAGTTTTAAATTAGGATTGACACTAAATTCCATGGAAATATGTTCACTTGGCTTATATTTTAATTCCCCCAAATAACTGATCATTGCAGCATTATCAGTACAGTAGGACAAATCTGGAAACAGAATTTGAATTTCTGGTAATGCAACTTTTAATGAGTTTCTCAAGCATTGATTCGCCGCAACACCACCAGCAATTACACATGTCTTTACTTCAGATTTTTCTATAGCTCTTTTCATTTTTTCAACTAAAGTATCAATGATGGCTTGCTGATAACTTGCAATAATATCCTTTTTAGTCAAAGATTCGGTTTCTTCAAATTCGTCCATAAAATAGAGCAAGGATGTTTTTAAGCCACTGAAACTGAATTCAAGTGAATCCTTACCCATGAGTCCTCGAGGAAAAAGATGAGCAGAAGGATTTCCGCCAATTGCTTCTTTTTCGATGACTGGTCCACCTGGATATCCCAGACCAAATATTCTAGCACCTTTATCAAATGCTTCTCCTGCAGCATCATCCCTAGTCTCGCCTAAAAGATGATAATTATTCATTTCTTTGATTAGCCAAAGTTGTGTATGTCCTCCTGAAACCAATAAACATACAAAGGGGAATTTTAACGATGGTACTGCTAAAAAGTTCGCAAAGATATGTGCTTCTAAATGATTGATAGGAATTACAGGGATTTGTAATCCAATCCCTAATCCTTTTGCAAAACTAACTCCCGTTAGAAGCGTACCTGCTAATCCCGGGCCATGGGTGACTGCGATTGCATTTAAATCATCAATTCCGATCGTTGCTTTATCTAAACTTTCTAAAACAATTAGATTCAGAAGCTTTTCATGTTCTCGTGACGCAATCTCCGGGACAACGCCTCCATACTTTTCATGAATTGATTGAGAACTAACTATGCTTGATAATATTTGGCCATCGCGACAAACAGCGGCTGCAGTTTCATCACAAGAAGATTCGATGCCCAATATGGTCATTTGACTTCGCGAGCAACACCCAATTCAAGACTTCTGGGAGATAAATCACGCCATTCCAAAATATCAAATGGTACATTTACAGTTGGTTCATAAAATTGGATTTGACGGTTCCAATTATTAAAATCTATTACAACTTCAATTTCATTCGGATTTAATTCTGCAATTCTTTGAACGCCACCAATAATAGTAAGGGATACCGTTTGCGGAGATGGAAAAACCCGAATTGTTTTCCGTTTATTGATTACCAGAACGGGTATATCTACAATGATCCTTTCACTAATTTCCTGTACATTAATTTTTACTTTGACCTCATTATTAGAATATTCAATTAACCTACCTAATGATTTTAACGAAATTTCACCTGAAAGAGGAATGGAGACACTTGAAATAGTATCTAGAATCGTTTCTACATGATTGATTAATGCTAAATCTTCTCGAGGTCCCGCTATTTCAATAATGGACGGAATTAATTTAGTTTTTCCAACTTGGATATGACCAGCGGCAGGTTGCACCAGAATATTTGATAATACCGGCACCTTTTTTACTTGATATTCATCCAGACTTATCTGAATACGATTTGGATAAACTACTTCTACATAAGTAACATTATAGTTAGATGGAAGTACGATTTTTTGTGGATATTTCTCAAAATAATCATTTAAAACAAATTCATACTCCTGAGAGATTCCTTCTAAGTCAAGAACAAGTTTAAACCCGGAATACCGTTTCAGTACATATGCTTTGAATAAATCACGCCCTGTACCTTTTAAACGAACACCGGCAAATTGGGGAACCTCTTCCCGGTGCGCTTTATGGGCACTTAAATTCCGAGCTTCTATTGGCAAATCCATCACCATAGAATATTCGTTGTCGGAGACCACGAATACCCATAAAAGAAGCGCTAATCCAAACGCACCCAAAGGTATGGCTATTCTTTGACCGAATAGATGGGTAATGGGTTGCTTTATTGCCAAGGGGTGACCTTACCCATTATTATTTTTTATTCCTTTTCTTCTTCGACTTGCTCAGATTCAACTGGTTCATCAGGAACACCATCCTTTTCAGCTTGGCTAGCTAAATCAAGAAGTTCCTGAGGCAATTCAAGTTTTTCTCCTGAACCTGTTTCTTGGTTTTTCAGGTACTGTTTCACTTCATCTGTTGCAGATGTTGATTTACCAGTCCCTGCCAATTCTTCCTTATAAAGAACAACTTTTTTATCTTCAGGCGAAACTTTCATTACAATTCCGGATAAATTTGCACCCACTTCATACTGGCTGGCTAACGCTCTTCGATCTCGTTTAGACATTTTTCCAAAAGGAATTATTCCTTCGACTTCCATTTCTAATTGTATGATAATACCTTTGTCCAAAACTCTAATGATTTCCCCACTGACTTCATTTCCTGCTTGATAATGATCTATAATTTCTTGCCATGGATCATCAAGAACTTGACGGTATCCTAGAGAAATGCGGCGATTTTCACGAGAGACTTCTAATATTCTAACTTCGATTTCTTGCCCTTTTTCTACTACTTCCTTTGGATGTTTAATAACCTTTGTCCAAGATAAGTCGGATACATGAATCAATCCATCAATCCCTTCTTCTAATTCAGCAAAAGCACCGAATTGAGTCAGATTCTGTATTTTACATTTATGAGTGGAACCAACCATGTATTTGTCTTCTATTTCGTCCCATGGATCTGGTGTCAATTGTTTAACACCCATACTTATTTTTCTTTCACTGACGTCAATGGAAAGGACCTTAGCTTCAATCTCTGTCCCCATTGAATAAACTTCGGATGGGTTTTTAATATGTTTTGTCCAAGAAATTTCCGAAACGTGAATTAAACCTTCAACACCAGGTTCGAGTTCGATGAAACATCCATAATTCGTGAGACTAACAACTTTACCATTTACAATATTTCCAACCGGAAATTTAATTTCAACATCGTCCCACGGGTGAGGAGTCAATTGTTTCAGTCCAAGGGAAACTCGTTTTCTTTCTTCGTCATATTCAATGACTTTTACAGTAATTGCATCATTCATATTAAGGACTTCTGATGGATGGTTTACCCGACCCCAGGATAAATCTGTGATATGCAATAAGCCATCAATTCCGCCTAAATCTACAAAGACACCAAAATCTGTGATGTTTTTTATTCGTCCCTCAAGGATGGACCCTACTTCCAATTCTTTAAATAAGGCTTCACGCTGCTCTTTTAAACTTTCTTCTAAGATAACCTTATGAGATACGACTATATTTTTTCGTGCTTCATTGAATTTTACAATTCGAATTTCAATATCCTTATCGAGGTAAACATCAAAATCTTGAATCGGTCGGACATCAACTTGTGACCCTGGCAAAAAAGCTTGAACCACGCCTAAGTCAACAATCATTCCACCTTTTATACGACGAACAATCTTTCCTGTAATAACTGTTTCATCATCGAATGCATCGCGAAGTTCTTGCCACCGTCGCATAAAATCTGCTTTTTCTTTCGAAAGAATTGTGTTTCCACTGGCGTCTTCAATAAACTCCAGATAAACTTCAACTTGATCTCCAATTGAAGGAAGTTCCTCCTCATTAAATTCGTGGCGATCAATAATACCTTCAGATTTAAATCCGATATCTATGAGGACATCCCGGTCATTCATTCCAACGACTCGGCCGTTGATTAAGGAGTGTTCAGTAATATCTCCGAGAGTATTTAAATACAGTTTTTCTAATTCGGCACTTAGACCACTATCAACATTATGAGCTTCTATTTCAGATTGCCCAACGACGCGAATATCATGGAAAAGTTCCGGGTTTAAATAATTTTTGATTTCGGCTACAGTTTCGGCCGGAGTAGGAGGCGTATCTTCAACGCTGACATCTTCAGTTACTGTCGGTTCAGTTACTTCTAAAGTCTCTTCAACACTCTGTTCTATATTTTGTTCTTCAAACATGCTTTGATGTTTCCTTGTTATTTGTTATGGTTTATTAGATTTATTATTTTATTTATTTGCTCATCAATCGTGATATGACTTGTATCAATTGGAATTGCATCTTCCGCCTTTTTAAGTGGGGAATGATTCCGGGTTGAATCAAATTCATCCCTTCGTTTGATATCATCTATCAACTCAGAAACAGATTTGAGTTCACCTATTTTTTCTAGTTCAATTAACCGACGTTTAGCTCGGATTTCTATATCCGCAATCAGGAAAAATTTGAATTCTGCATTTGGAAAGACCACTGTTCCAATATCACGTCCTTCCAAAATACAATCATTCCCTTTTGCTAATTGCCGCTGAATCATCACCATTTTCTTTCTTACATCTGGAATTGCACTTACAGCACTCACCCGAGAAGAAATATCGTTTGTTCGAATCTCTTTTGAAATATTTTTACCATTTAAATGAATTTGATTATTTTCATCAAAATAGATAGTTGCTTCTGATAAGAACCCACGGACGTTTTCTATATCTTTATGAGATATTCCAGCATTTTTAAGTCCCAGAGTTATTGCTCGATACATTGCACCTGTATCTAGATGCATAATCTTCAATTTTTCTGAGATTCCTTTTGCTGTTGTGCTCTTTCCAGATGCAGAAGGTCCGTCTATTGCGATAATCATTAATATCAACTCTCAATAAGCCGGCGAAATTACCCTCTATCTCAATGAATCTCAACGAAGAAAAGGAAATATTACATAGAAAATAATTGTATTATTTATGGAGAAGTTTTACTTCCATCTCAGATAATGTACGATAATGATGCTCAGGAAGATCACCCAACTCTAAACCAGCAAATCTAATTCGTTTTAAAGAAATTAATTTTAGATTTAATCGATGCATAATGCGACGAATTTCTCGTTTCTTTCCTTGATATAACCTAAGAATAACAACAGAACGGCCCTTAGTAGTTTCCTGGGAAACAATTGAAGCTTTTCCGTACTCTTTGTCACCAATATAAATTCCTCGACCCAATTTCTGTATTTGATCTGATGCCATTCTACCTTCTATTACAGCTTCATAATCCTTAGGAATTCTGTTTCTTGGGTGAGATAAATACTGATGAAGGTCACCATCATTGGTAAGTAACAATAATCCAGTAGTGTCTTGGTCCAACCTGCCTATGGGTGTCAATCTATATTTTGAATGCACTATATCTAAAACTGTTATTCTACCATGTGTATCTTTGACGGTTGTAATAACTTTTTTGGGCTTATGGAGCATAATGACTACTTTTTCCAGAATAGGTTTTATTTTTTGACCATCATATTTTACCTCGTCAGAATCTTTCACATCATAGGCGGGATCCAAACAAATTTTTCCATTTACTTCCGTTGTTGCCATTTGAATCAATTCATCTGCTTTTCGGCGGGATTCAATCCCTGCCCGTGCAAGAAATTTGTTAAGACGCATAAGAATTAACCTACATTTGCTTCTGGAAGATGCGAATCAGAATTAGCGTTATCAGAGTTTTTATCTTCAAATACTGCAATCTGTTCCCCCAATGTTGAATCGGCTTCCATGAGTTCAGTAATTTCTTTTAGCTTTGGCATATCTGATAATCGATTTAGACCAAAGTGTTCAAGAAACTTATTGGTTGTTTGATAAAGTAGTGGACGACCTGGGCCAGAATCTCGCCCTTTTATTTTAATCAAATTTCGGTTCAATAGAGTTTTTAGAACCCCACTGGAATCCACTCCACGGATCGCTTCCACCTCGTATCGTCCTATGGGTTGTTTATATGCTATAATTGCTAATGAATCAAGTGCTGCAGTTGACAATGACAGACGCCCCGATTTATTCAGCATTCGTCTAATAAAGTGTTCATACGCTTTGCAGGATACTAATTGATATCCTCCAGCAACTTGTTTAATCTCAAATGCATGGTTTTCTTTCACATATTGTTCATTTAACCCTTCAGCAATTTCTTTAAGATTTGGCGTTTCCGGATCAAAAACATTATTTACTTTAGTCTGCGTTAAAGGATCCGGACTTGCAAATAATAATGCTTCAATTATTTTTTTTATTTCTGAATCTTGCACTACGCTTCGACTCCAAGGTGAATCAGTTCTATTTCATCGAATACGCCATTCTGCTCAAAGGAACAAATTCCTTCACGAACTAAATCTAAAATTGCAAGAAATGTGACAATAATTTCCATTCGAGTTTTTAATTCGTTTAATAATGTAGAAAATTTCAATCGTCCATCTCCATCAAAGAACTTCAGAAGAAACTCTTTTTGTTTTTCTAATTTGATGGGTTCTCTACTTAATTCAAGCTGAGAAATAACAGGCCGATTTTCCATAGCTTCTTTAAACACTCGAGCTAAATCATATAATGTTACATCACGGAGGAGCGAACCCAGTTCCTCTCCCTCTATTGCTTTTATTTCTTGTTCAAATTGTCGAGGTAGAATTTGGCTTCTATCATCGGATAGAGAATTCAACATTTCTGCAACATCCTTAAATCGTTTGTAATCAATCAATTGTTCCATCAATTCCGTTCTTGGGTCTATTATTTCTCCAGCCTCATCTAATTCGGGTCGTGGAATCATCATTTTTGCTTTCACTCTCATGAGAGTAGATGCCATTACTATAAAATCACCTGCGATCAACATATTCATCTGTTTCCACTCCTCAATCACATCCACGAATTCTTTGGTGATTTGCCCAATTGGAATATCATAAATATCCAATTCATCTCTTCGAATAAAATATAATAATAAATCCATTGGACCTTCAAAGTTCTCTAATTGGACTCTATAAGCCATAATTAATAATTAATTCCAGATGCGGAACGAACACGATCTAAAACTTCATTTGCCACTGATTGAGCTTTTTTTGCTCCAGAATTTAAAATCTCATAAACCTGTGTTGGGTTTGATTGTAATTGGTCTCTTTTATCACGAAAAGGACCGAAATGGTCCATAACTTTTTCAAATAATTCTTGTTTAATATATCCATATTGTAAACCCTTTCCATCATATCGAGACGCTAATTCGTTCTGACCTGCATGATCAAGGAAAAGGGAATATATTTGAAATAATGGAGTGTTTTTGTCTTTTGGTTCATCTACATCAGTTGTGTCAGTTACAATCTTCATTATTTTTTTTCTAATCTTCTTTTCTATGTCAAATATTGGAATGGTATTATTATAGGATTTGCTCATTTTCTGTCCATCAATGCCAGGGACAAGTTGGGAGACTTTTTCAATATCCGGTTCAGGAACGATCAATGTTTCACCAAATGTATTATTGAAACGGATTGCCATATCCCGGGTCATTTCAAGATGTTGTTTTTGATCTTTTCCCACAGGGACAATTTGACTATCAAATAATAAAATATCAGCGGCCATCAAGACCGGGTAAGAATACAATCCCATATTGGGTTTAATTCCACGGGCAATTTTATCCTTATAAGATGTTGCTCGATCCATAAGTCCAACACTAGCATGTGAAGATAAAATCCATGTGAGTTCTGTGACTTGAGGAACATCAGACTGAACCCAAAAGGTTGATTTTTCCGGATCCAATCCAAGAGCTAAAAAGTCGCAAGCTGCATTAAAAGTATTGGATGATAAAGTTTGAGAATTTGGGAGGGTTGTCATAGCGTGATAATTAGCAATAAAACAGAAGAGTTCATTCTCTTCCTGATATTTTATCATCCGTGCCATCATCCCAAAATAATTTCCAAGGTGTAATGCACCTGAAGGTTGAATCCCACTTAGAACTCTTAAGTTTTTCTTTGCAGACATTTTAAATCGTGTTAATCAGTTTACTTCAAATGGTTCCATAAAAAGATAAGGGCGCCAATCCTGTTGCTGAGCCTTTACATAAAGTTGGAAATAGTGTAACCGATTTGGTCTTTTGGGAATTCGAGTCAAAAGCATATTCGCTTCTTCTGGGGTTTTATCACCTTTTTTTTGATTACAAGGTTTACAAGCAGCAACCAAATTCTCCCATGTATCTAATCCACCTTTCCCTTTTGGATTTATATGGTCAATTGTTAAGGATGTTTTCGAATTACCACAATATTGGCATACATGTTCGTCCCTAGCGATGACATTTTTTCGATTAAGATCTACAGATAAATTATCATACCTGACATAATCTCGAATTTTGACTACACTTGGTAGATCCAATGAAATTGTTGGACTGTGAACCTGCTCATTATAATTCACCAAAACTTCTACTTTATCCAAATAATCCATGCAAATTGCTCGCTTAGCGGTACAAACCATCATTGGAGAATAATTTGCATTTAACACTAACACTGCTCGATTAAGCAAATGACCATTAATTGCGATTGAAGAAGGCATTTTCACGGGCGAAACTTACATTGAATCGAATGGGTTGACATGTACATATCTATTAGATTAAAGTTAACATTTTCGTCGGAAGGGTCTAAAGATTCCACCTTCACATATCCTTGAGAATGTAGGATACCTTTTTCACCTAATGAGAAACCAACATGGGTTACTTTTCCATCCCCTCCAAAAAAATGGAGGTCGCCAGATTCTGCTTCATCTACTTGGATTCCATCATCAGCAAAAAAATCACGTTGTTGGGTTGAGTCTCTTGGGACATCTAAACCGCAGACCTTTAAAACGGCTTGGACCAACCCTGAACAGTCAATTCCCAAGGATGATTTCCCACCCCATTTATAGGGAATGCCCAACAAATTCCTGGCAACAGGAATCACTTGGTCTAATCCTAAAGTATCCATGATTTGGATGGATCCCGGCAGGTTTTCCGTCACCTTTGCCCCGAAGGGAAATTTTGGATCATAATATCCATTCTCCATTGGAAAAACCATGATATGGGTTGGTTTATTTTTTTCCGGCGACATGTCGCCATAAAAGGCATTCACCCATCCTTCGTATCCGTCTGCACATTTAATCCTCAACCAATTTCCATCTTGATCGAGAATTTGGCAGGATTCACCATAAATAGCTTCTGTTAAACATGGTGAGTTGAAATCTGCTTTTTGATAAACGGAAGCACAACCAGATTTGACTATAAACCAGTTATTATTCGAGGTTGGCATGGGGAGAAACAATAATGATTTTTACTTATTATTTTGAACTTTTTGTATTTGGTTTTTTGCATCTAGATATGAGTCAATAATGGCATAAAACCAATCGCCGCTCAATGCACCCAAACTCACCCAATTCATTTGTGAATGTTTTTCCATTTCATTACTACTTGTTAATAATCATCCTTTGTCTTCTGTAAAATTTTTATAATAGTGTGATGTATTTGGGTGAAGTCCTGAATCTAAATCCGAATTTAGAAATGGATACGGATGAATCCCAATTAAGCTGTCAAAAGTATCCACACCAGCTTCAAGGGAACGGTAAATATTATAACAGAAAAAATCTTCATCACCCAATTCGGTCCAATCAATTTTCATAGAATGATTGGTTAAATCAGTAATTAATTCAGTTTTTAATTCAACAACAGAAGAGGAAGTATTTGGCATTTTCGGTTCATAAACATTCGAATGAATTGGATCATCAGCACAATTTAATAATATGGTTGATAGACATATTATTCCATGCCATTTAGTTTTATTAATCGCCAATTGTATCATTTTATCTCTCAATTTAACACCTTAGTAAAACTAAATTTACAGCATTCGCAACAAGAGTCCACACTGAAATAATTGAAATACTTTTACTTTTTATAAACAGGGTCAACAATTGTGAAAGCTCCTTTTTCAAATTTGAAATGAAATTATTCGGAAGTAATATGCGTTGCTTTTTAACATTCAATTATGACAGGGAAATCCGTGAAATTCGGGTACAGTCCCCGCTACTGTAATTTCAGCAAACCGGTTTAAAGACCATTTTTAGCTTCCTCAGCTATCAAGAAGGTAGACCCGTTGATACTGAATAAGTCAGGAGACCTGGATAAATGAATGCAACCTATTTGACTTTCGGGAGAAAAGGTCGTGGTAATGATAAAAAAACCATCCACTTCTTTAAAGATGCTCCCTTCTATGTTAGGGGAGACTCTTGGCATTTAATCGGATATTATTATTTACAGTCGTATTAAATGCGGCTATCCAACCTGGTGGTGAATCAGGAATTATAGTGTCCACTAATAATGACCCTGTTCCCTATGTTTCCATTGTAAATGAACGAACAGGACATTGGTCCATTTCTGATTCAGAAGGACACTTTTGGATTCCAATGGGTAGTATCGATGGTGATTCTCTTCATTTTGAACGGATTGGAATGAAGGATCAATATTTTGTATATAATGGAAGGTTCCTCTCAATTAAATTATCGAAGGATCCTATTTATTTCCCTAAAATAACTGTCAGAAATAATACAGATCAATTTGTTATACCATCTGAAATTGCTTCAACCCGAAACGAATTTTTAAATTTACTTCCAGGATCAGTTCTAAGAAGCTACGGGGGAAATGCCGGTATTGCCCTAGTCTCTGTGGATGGTGGACGAACTGCTGACGTAAAAGTAATTTTTAATAATATTGATCTCACCAGCCCACAAAATGGTTTGACGGATCTTTCCCAAATTCCAATTCAATTGTTGGGTCGATCATCCATTAAAACAAACCAAGATCTTTCACAAGGTTCTGGGACAACGGATGGCGTAATTCATCTAAACCCCTGGTCTCATCCAACCGGCATCCGAATTCAATCCAGTGATGATAATTCCAAAATGTTTTCTTTACATTATTCAATAGAGAATCACAATTATAAACTAAATATGGTAGGTGGAATCAATTCAGATCCAGGCACTCACCCGGTTTTTTATAATGGGAAACTAATTCAACGTGAAAACCAATATTTTAGCCAAAATTTCATGGGAATTCGCCACAAATTCAAATCCAAATCAGTTTGGTTTTCTGATGTATCTTATTGGAATTCTATACAAAATCGAGGAATAAGTGGATTGGTCTGGAGCCCAAATATTGAAGCATTTAGGAATGATACACTTTCCCTTTTATACGGTTCATTGGTAAGGGTTTTTCCAAAAGGGTTTATTAAATCAAAAATTACCTATCGCAGAACTGGTGAAAATTATTTTGATCCAATACTGGGTATAAATAGTGACCATACTTCTAGTAGTTTGTCATCAAGGATGACAGGGGTTTATTCTCCAAATTCTCATTTCACATTACAAGCAAACTCTGGAGTTGCCCAAGAAAAAGTAAAGAGTACGGACGCAGGGACGCATAAAAGGCATAGATTCTTTTTGGCAACTTCCCTACACATTACACCCCTGACAAAAACAGATTTTTTAACCGCATTGCGGTATGATGAATATTCTGGTTTTGGATCTGCACTGAATTATTCATTAAAAGTCAATCAGAAAATTCTTTCGGGGTTCACTCTATCTGCTTCAACGGGATCATCTTTTCGTGTCCCGACCTTCAATGATCTTTATTGGATTCCTGGCGGAAACCCAAACCTCACCCCAGAACGTTCTTTCTTTTATTCAATCTCGGGTGAAATAAGGTATTCAACATTATCCTATAAGATATATGTCAAATCGAATTCATCCAAAGATCTGATAGTCTGGACGTCTTCAGGTGTTTTTTGGAAACCAGAGAATGTAAATGAATCAATACGACAGATTATAGGGATGAAGGGAAAAATTAAGATTTCTGATTATCTAAATATTCAGAGTGCTATGACATTTATTAATTCGGAAGACCTTTCAACAGGAAATCCACTAAGATATTCACCAAAATGGATTGGTAACTTTAGTACTCAATATCACAAATGGAATTGGATGTTGAATCTTTCACTTCATATGACCGGTACCCAAATTATTATGTATGATTTCCCTTCTGATCTTGAAATGGATCCTATGTTGACAAGTCATTTATCTATATCATCTCCAAGCATTTTTCATAATCGGCTCAATATCAGAATTCATTTTACAAATTTATTTAACCAAGAGATTATGACAATTTATGGTTATCCGGAACCATCGAGAACAGTCCGGCTTAATATTTCTTATCAAACCAACAAAAAGGAATCTCAATGAAAAATACGACATTAATACTCTTCTCTTCCATGATATTATGGAATGGATGTACGACAGGTAACAATGATGAGAATCTAAACATTGGAAAAGCTTTTATTTTATGTGAAGGGAATTTTGGAAGTAGCAATGCAGCCTTGTGGTCAATATCTCCAGAAGATTCAACAACTGAAACCCAAATTATTGGAGGGCAATCTCTGGGAGATGTAGCCCAATCTTTAACTCTTGTATATGATAAATTATATGTCGTTGTAAATAACAGCCATAAGATTGAAGTTTTTTCCCTAGGGAACGATATTTCTCATGAAGAAACGATTGTTATTCCCAATGGAGCACCACGATATTTTGTTGCAAAAGGAGATACTGGCTATGTTTCATGCTGGAATTTAAGTGCTATTTTAATTTTGGATCTTATTACGTCCACAGTTATCGACACAATCCCAGTCTCTGGGATGCCGGAATATTTGGTGCTTAACGAATCAAGTCTTTACGTATCAATCCCATTAAACTCCGACTGGTCTTCGTCAAATTTTGTTGTTGAAATTTCTACATCTACAAAAGAAATCATCCATACTTATGAAGTTGTTTCAGGACCGTCTGACATGGAATTGATTGGGTCTAACCTCTTTATTTCTAGCACATATTATGGAGATGACTGGTCAATTTACACTGGTCTTTCAAAGATTAATTTATCCACGGGAACTGTCATGTCGACCACCTATAATGATGATAGTAACTCTATAATTAAAAATGATTTAGTTAAAGTTGGTGAAGCTTTATATCGTTCTACAACAACAGGTCTTGCGAGAGTGAATGATGATTTATCGTTGGATTTAAACAATATCATTGGTGGACAAACAAATGTTTATTCTGTGGGAGCAGATGAAAAATATCTTTATTTCGGATCTACTGATTATGTAGCTCCGGATACAGTCTACGTCACGAATCACTCCGGTGCATCAATTAACAATTTTATTGTTGGTGCTATTCCTGGAGATTTTGCAATTTATACAGAATAATTTCTAATCTAAGAAATGCCACTCCAATGAGAGGTTCATTTGTCTTCCCAAGCGTGGCATTTCCGGATGAATCTCAAAAAAGTTTTCTTCATCTGATCCAATGGATGCTAAAATTATTTCTGTAATATTAAACCATTCGTATTTGATAGTGAAGGTAGACACATAAGCAGTGATGCTACCGTTAACGAACCAGACATCATCAAGTTCTTCCGTGCTGTCGGTTTCGGGCCATATTCCCCATCCACCATAATTACTGACAGGAATCATTTCGATGGGGTGCATGGAAGTGCTCCATTCCCGATTCAGCCAACCATTTAAGGATAAGGAAGCATCCACTAACATAAATCCATCAAAAAGAGAAAAATGGGTTTTTGTATTTAAATTAAATTTGTCGGCTATTCCATCAGAAAGAACATTATCAGTTTTTTGATTTGAATATGTAAAGTTCATATCCAAAAATGGGATCGAAGTGGTCTGATAATTGAACCCATAATTGGAATGTAAATATTCACTATGGCCACTGGATGGAATACCACCTAAAAATGGGATATAGATACTTTCCATATTGTTATAAAAATTGAAATGAGAGCCAGTAAATGAAATTTTGTTCTTCCTGCTTTTCCAGCCTAATTCTCCCGTTATTGTTGTTTTTTGAGTAAGAATCTTTCTTGTCAATTTTATTTGTGATTCATACACATGTGTTGGTTTTACATTTTTATCATATTCAAAGGATACAAAATATCGTTCAAAGTTTTTAAAATAATTCAATTCAATCTCAGGTACCATTTCATCTTCGCTGATGACCAAGCCCATCATTCCATGTAGATCGGCCCAATCTCCTTTGAAATATAATTTTGACCAATTAACATTTTTTAATGAATCAATTCTCGTATTTCTTTGATTAAACTCCGTTCCAAAATGAAAGGTAGTGCCATCTGGACCCGTCCAACCCAAGTTACCCAAAATCCTTGATCGTGTTAAATAACGTACACCGGTAAACTCAGATAAAGAATGATTAGCCAGGTATCGTTGTAGAAATTGATCGATACTAATTTTTGTTTTAAAAACACCAAAAGACCGATCCCAAAATGTGTTAGCTATTGTAATCCTATTATCGATTAAACCACGGGTCGATGAATCAGCAATCCCAGAATAGGTATTAAAATGTCCTAAAGAAATTCCTGAATGGTCATTCCCTTTTTTGGACTCGTATGACACCGTATATGATTGTTGTATCGGCTGATTTGAGTTGTTCCCATACTGACCATAGGTCCCAGCATAAGACCGCTTAAAAGCATGAAAATGTACGTTACGTCCTTGCCCTAAATACTGAGTCCCTAATGAAAATCTATCTAATAAATAATCACCTTGATCATATTTGAAATAGGAAGTAACACGTGACGAATCATACATGGATGTATCTGGAGTTTGGTTTAAAAATCCATCTTCGATCTCATTCCCATACATTTTGGGATAATTGGACCAAGTGCCATCAAAAAAAAGCCGGTTCGATTGCCAATCTTCATTCCACATGATAGCGCCATCTTTATTTACATACCCGAATTGTTCACCCCAGTCGAAAGGAATAAATTCAATTTGGCTCCAAAGTGAAGAGATTAATGAGAAAAAAAGGATTCGTTTCATTTTATTTAGATAATCGTTTTAGATATCCCGGAACAACCACAGAAAAAATGACAGTATTGGAAATCAGATGCATAAAAGTGAACAATAATCCTGAAATTGCGTAGGCCATTGTTTCATTCCATGTATATCCAGCACTAATTGGGTAAGCCAAAGTTGTAATCCCATCATACCAAAGAGCGCATAAAAAGCCTAGTCCACCAGCCATTCCTATTCGATAATAAGATGTTTCATTTTTAAGGAGTTTTTTTGAAAAGGATCCAACTATTCCTATTCCGGCCATGGCAAGAATTTGTCCCACGAGTAATGTGAGATATATAAGTCCAGATCCTAATGGATTCATAACAGAATAAATTAACATCGCTGTTCCGCCCACCATCCCACCATATCTTATTCCCAAGGTAAAACCTGCAAGAAAAACAGTAACGGAAATAAATTCTAAATTGGGTACAAGTAAAAACATGAAGCCTAATCCAATTGCCATAGCTGCAAAAATTGCTGCCTGAACAAGATTATTTAGGTTCATTTTTTTTCAAGAGCGGAATTCGAAAGTAATTATGACGATTTGTGAATTTCCCGGGTTCTGAATCTTCTTTCAATGCAATGTTCATAAGATTCATTTTCGCATCCATAATGTCAATCATATGTACAAGTAGCGCTTCAGGAAATGATGGCATTTTTGGAGATTGCCACTCGTATCGACCTTGATGAGATAATATAATATGTTCCATTTTTTGAGCAAGACCCTCAGGGAAATTTCGAATTGTTTCAATTGCATCCTTAACCATATCTCGACCAATAACGATATGACCAATAAGATTCCCTTCATCGGTGTATTCCGCTTCATACTCAGAGTTGATCTCAATCAGTTTCCCTATATCATGAAGAAAAACACCTGAAAGAACTAAATCTTGATCAACATCATACAAGGGACAAATCTTTTTAGCAATTTGTGACATGGTTAAAATATGTTCCAGAAATCCTGATCTAAAATTGTGGTGCATTTTTACAGAGGCGGGGTGAATCATTAATTTTTTCTTATTGGATTTGTAGATCTTCGAAACAAGAGTTTGGAGATGCTTATTTTTCATTCCATTTATGAGTGATTCTAACTCTTTCCACATTTTGTCAGGATCTTTCATAGAAGTTGGTACGACTAGAGCTGGATCAAAACCATAACGACTATAATGCTGGACAGTTGCTCTGTTAATTTTTCTAATAACCAATTGAGGACGATCCATGAATGATTCCACATTTCCAGAAATAACGATTGCGTCTCCAGTTTCAAATTTTTCGGTGGATTCTCCAACATTATCCCAAATCTTAGCTGAAATATGTCCAGTAATATCTCGCAATTCCAAATCAAGATATAAATCTCCACTTCTTGTGTGACGGAGATGTTTTTCTACACAGAGGAAAAAACCTTGGATAGAATCCCCGTCTTTGAACTTTTCGATCGGTGTTAGTGTTTTCTTCATGGTTTAATTTTTTAATATAATGCAGTTAGAGTCAAGGTGTTAAACACAGGTAAATTCACCCATGTCCGCACAAGAATATACTTTAGAAGAAATCTCATATTCACGGAAAGAAGATCGCCGAATTATTGAAGCTGTATTAAAAAGTTGGTTCAAAGATCCAAAAACCTTGAATTTTGTTGATCCCAGAATGACATTCCCGTTCAAATTTAAAAAATGGGTAAATCTTTCTTATTCGAATTCGAATACCTCCACTCTGCTGTTAAAAATAGGTGATTGGATTATAGGATATATAAGTTTGGTGAAAATTGAAAACATTGGTCATTTATTCCATTTGTATATTGACCCGTCGAACAGGGGAAATGGCTTGGGGAAAAAATTGATTCATGCCATTGAAGACCGAGGAATGAATTTGGGATGTGACACTTTTTCACTAAATGTTGCCCCAAAAAATGAAAATGCGATAGAATTATATAAATGTTTAGGTTATAAAAAAACTGGGCAATCTGGAAATCTTTCCATTAAAATGCAAAAATCAGTTTAATCTAAATCGCAATTGTCACATTGATGATTGCCATCACCAACTGTTAGCTGTTTCTTAAACCGGATTAGAATCATAACAATTGCACCAATCAATATAAGTCCAACGAGTATCTCCTGTATCATGAGAATCCCAACATAAGCCCACCCTGATACACAATGAGGGAACCAAAGTA
>JAPYRR010000099.1 GCA_029936885.1 Fidelibacterota bacterium
CGAATCAGAGTGATTTCTGCAGGGACACCGATTCGTAATGGTGGCCCCCAATAGTCTGTCTATATGGTTATAGCCACCGGTGCGCTACCGGCATCTGGAGCCCAGTATATTGAGTCTGGAGTTTGGTTAATATTCGCCGGACTATTCTACTATTACAGTAAAAAATAAATCTGATTAAAATCAAATGATTGTAGAACCTAGGCATGCCTAGGTTCTACAAAAATAAATACGGAATTGTAACAAAAGTTACCGTTCTTGCCCCTTCTTCCTTCTTACACTTCCATTGTTCAAATCCATAATAATAAAGGAAGAAATCCATGAAAGCAAAAATCAGAGCTCATGACGGAATCGTCGGATTACTCTACGGAACCAGTGTTCTTTTAACATTACAAGTGGGCATCGAATGGGTTTATCTCGCCGGCGCATTGGCCGTCCTGCAAATAGTGGGTCCCTTCACCAAATTCTGCCCTGTGTATTTCATCTTGAATAAACTCATGCCTGACACGGAGCCGGTTCAGAACGGTAGCTAACGACGTGTTAGGTAATCGAAATAACCTGAAGGAAAATCAAAATGAAACACACAAAAGTATTAATCTCGATTTTTTTAACCTGTCTTTTCACCACATTTACTTTAGCCAATCAGACAATCAAACAAACCAAACTGAATAAGGAGACACCCAAAATGAAAATTTTAGTTCACATAACGCATGGACCAGAACACCCCACCCGCGCAGCACTGGGTTTTCTCATTGCCAAAACGGCCATTGAAGAAGGTCATACAGTCTCGTTATTTCTGGCGGGCGATGCCGTGCAATTGATGCGCGACGCTGTACTTGACAATCTAACAGGGCTGGGAACGGGAAAACTTCGTGAACACTATGATGCAATTGTCAAAGGTGGCGGTAAATTCTATCTTTCAGGGATGTCCAGTAAAGGCCGGGGCTTGACCGAAGCAGATTTGAAAGGCAAGCCTGCTGTACTCTCGCCTCCCAATGTGCTCTTAAAGCTTTCGCTGGAACATGATCGAATGTTCACTTACTGACCCTTGAATTATCATTCAAGAATAGGATAAATTCATAAATGAAAATACTGCAACACGGAGATTTGGATCTCATTCTTAAACGCTTTGATGATCCGGATGAGATTCGCCATATGGAAAAAGGGACATTTGAACTGGTCACTATTGGCGGCATGACCATCGGCAGAGCCACATACGAACCGGGCTGGAAATGGTCGGAACATGTGGGTAAAGCCCTGGGAAAAACACACTGCGATGTGGAACATCTGGGGTTGGTTATTTCTGGATCAGCAACCGTGGCTTTTAAGGATGAGCCCGTTCAAACCGTCACACCGGGGACAATCTTTTATGTGCCAAAAAAAGTCCATGACAGTTGGGTTGTGGGCGATGAACCTTATGTGTCCATTCACTTTCTCGGCGCAGACCATTATGCTAAATAGTTTTGTGACGATTATTTTCCAATAATTCACTCCCACACTTAAACTAAATTCCGGAGTATGAGTCAGTTATTCTATCCCTTTGAGAAAGCCTTAATGGCGAAGTTGAGAATTAGCCCCCATTCTCAAGGATGCTATCCTTGCTAAACAAGGAAAATACATGAAGGTAATTCCGTTGCTAATGAAAGGATCTATCCGCGTTTTTCGCCAGGATTTTGATTTGGACCGGGAAATTCTCGTGTATTATATATCCCCTGGGGAAACCTGTATGATGTCCCTGGTTGCCAGTTTCGGCGACATGAAAAGCCAGGTGAATGCAGTGACTGAAACAGATTCTGAAATGTATATGATTCCAATTGAAAGGGTGCATGAATGGCAGATCAAATATGAAAGCTGGAATGGGTTCATCATCCAGACATTCATGAACCGCTATACTGAACTTCTGGATACCATGAATGATTTGAGCTTTCAGTCTGTTGAAGTACGGTTGAACCATTATTTGTCCCAATACAAAAAACGAACGAACGCTTCTACCCTGCACATCACCCATCAAGGATTGGTCAATGAACTGGGCACAGCACGGGTGGTCATTTCCCGAATCTTGAAAAAGATGGAGAAGGAAGGCCAAGTCGAATTGAAACGGGGATTGATTAAAATTCTGTCTTCTAACCTTGCGAAGGTTTCACACCTTCACAAGGTTTTGTGAGCTATTAACCATTTTTTACTCTTATAAACCCTGTAATTGGCCACTATAATGTAGTACACGCTTTAATTGATATTTATACAGCTTTATACCTAGATTCTAACAGCATCAGGAATTTCTTGAAATGAATTATCTTAGGATGTCAACCGAGTCCGGGATGAGATTCGGACTGCGGTGGCTAACCCCTTTGGGGTTGATGTGCTCCGCGTGTCACGGAGGAACCTGAGAACCATCTGGCGAGAATTGGCGTTTTTTTTTATTTTTAGGCATTCCTGGTGCCAATAAAATAATAACAAAAAGGAGTTCATAATGAATAATCTTAATGGGTACATATTGCTACTTGTGGGATTTGTTTTAGTCTTCGCCACTAAGAATTTGGATGACCGGGCAAAGAAACAAGAGATTGAAAATAATAATATAGCCCGAGCAGAAAGGTTAGCCGATGAAAAAGCAAGGCAAGAAAGGGTTGCAATTGAGATGGCTAAATGCAAGGTCACAATACCGCATGACGGAAACAAATCGACGAATACGACAAAGGTGAGCCTAAGCGCAAATGGGTCCGATTATGATAAAACTGATAAGCTAACTTATCAATGGATTCAAACAAACGGTAATCCAGTAAAACTCAATCCCAATAAAACTTCAAAAGATATTAATTTTGTCGCCAGAGCAGGAGAATATTCTTTTGAAGTAAGTGTCCAGGACAATTATGGTTCAAAAGCGAATGAAAGAGTGACTGTTAGGGTAACACCAGAGCCAAATAATTCTCCTGATGTTGATATAATATGTCCTATGTGAAATACTTAAAATAGTATTTCTCAGATAAAAAAGTAGGTGTAAAAACCTGAATTACAGGTTCTTTTATTGGTTTTCATCTAATAACCCATAAACAGTTTTATCCCCTTTGATCCAAGTATTCTTCATTGGAATTGGGGATATTGCCATCAGAATTACTAAGGAAATTATTATGAAAAAATCACTCAATACGTTCCTATTTATTATTTTCATTTCATTTGCTTTTCCCCAGTCAAATTTCAGCGTAAAAATGGAGATGGGGAATGGAACAAGTTCAGTATCAGACTATTTTTTAGAAATTGAAGAAAGGGGATTTTCTGCAGATATTCGTGTTGATCGGTTAAAAAGTACCGTAAGGAATCTGAAGTTTAAAATCGAAACTGATAATTATTACGATGAATATTTTCAAACCTTGGGTAGTATTGTTTCAGCAAGTGCAAGTGGGATACAAATTAAAATTAAAGAAGGTCGTGAAGGGATATTACTTGATATAGGTAAATTTTCTATTGCCCTAAATAATTGGGATCTATTCATTGATAATAATGGACCCAAAAATATGCCTGTTTTTAGTTGGAAATTAGATTTACAGAGCGCTGTAATTACCCCAACAACCGAAATGACAAGAAATTTGGGAGAAGAAGAGTGGAAAATTTTCAACTATATTACAGGTGGAACGAATTTAATTACAGTAAATAAGATTTCGGGTGATATATCCATGAAACAAAATGGAAAGATTTCTGCAAAAGGAAGTGTTATGCTGCCTGTTGGCAAGGTCGCCGTGAACTTACTAGCGACCCTAGATCGAGATTTAAAATCAGAACCATACATCAATTCTCTAAAGTTAGATTTAACAAACCTGTCCCCTGAAGTAAAAGCATTTTTGAATGATTTAATATTAAACGAAGATGTACCATTACGGAAAAAAGGAAATGGATTTTCTTTGCAAATGACAGGATCTTTAAATAACCCTAGATTTCGTTAGTCATGTTTCAGACGAGAAATAGAATAAGACTGTTTTTCGTATTAATCCCTTTTATATCTGCTATTTTTCCACAAGTGAAAATGGATTTAGAAAATTTGTCCAACAGGGGAAGTCTATTATATAAACCTAACGATAATAATCCTTTGATCCCGGGAGAAGGTGGCTCAAACTCATTTGAAGGGGTTTTCGATGGATATTCATCAAACTCAACCTATTATGCCTGTAAGATCAAGATCCAGAGCATAAACAGAGAAGACTGGTTTGTTATCTCCGATCCTGACTTCACCATTTCCAACAACTAATATGATTTTGATGAACAGTCGTTTCCTTATAATTCTAATAAGCCTACTGGTTATTA
>JAPYRR010000100.1 GCA_029936885.1 Fidelibacterota bacterium
CTCACGTCTCTAGCTTGGGAAGCTAGGGTAATAGCCATTATACGACACCCGCAATAGGGTCAAATTTTAGGGCAATAATTGCATTAAGGCGAAAGATTATTTTTTTAAATGTGATAAACAACAATCGTTTTAATAGGTTGGATACTTTGACCACATCTATCTCATGATATTAATCACATGATGAATGCATACCCAATTTTTTGTGACGATTAAATACTGAATACCAAGGGATTTTAGTTTTCTATCACGCAAATATTGTTAGTTTCAACTCGTATGTATTTAGATACAAAGTTAAATAGTTTAAGATCTTATTTAATTCAATGATTTTAATGTAGGTACTATTTTGAATGCTATAGTTCCCCCCTTGTTTGAACCAATGAATTTAATTGGTGATATTACTTAATTTAGGTAGCCTGACCTTAAGTCAAACATCATTTTATAGCTTGTGGATAATTTGTGGAAAAGTTGAATAATTTAACTTTTTGTCGAGAGGAGTAAATAATATTTGAGTTTACTACTTGTAACTTTGATAGGGTGTTTTCTATATTCCTTTTCGCCAACCATGCGATTTATCGCACTTTCATTTGTCATCCTTTTTTATAGCACATTGAAAAACGGAAAACCGTACGTAATTAGTGCGGAAAAATACCCAAGGAATACCCTATATGGCAGAAGCAATGGAACTGAATCTCTCGTTGAATCAACCTGGATCCCAGCCACTAGAAACACCCATAGCTCCCCCTTTAACACCCGCGAAAGAAGATGACTCAGACGTCCCGTTAGAATTTACAATCCAAGAATATTATGGAGATGATAATCTTGGATCTGATATTTTAAAACAAAAATACCTCGCACCATGGGAACAACATCCCTACCAACTCTGGGAGCGTCAAGCCAAAGCTTTGGCTTCTGTCGAGAAGACCAAAACTCTTCGTGATAAATGGGAAAATAAGTTCTTATCTATTTTAGTTGATTTTAAATTTGTGCCCGGAGGGCGTATCATGCATGGTGCAGGTCGAGAAGACATAACAACCACACTGAATAATTGTTATGTTGTTGCTGTTCGTGATGATTCTATAAAATCTATTTATGATACTATTATTAATGAAGCTTTAACCTACAAATATGGCGGTGGATGTGGCCATGACCTGTCAATCTTGAGACCTGCAGGGGAAGCCATTAATGGTACAGGTGGAGAATCTTGCGGACCCACAGGATTTATGAACCTATTTAGTGAAAATACAAACACCATTGCACAACACGGAAGGCGTGGTGCCAATATGCAAACTTTACGAATTGATCATCCTGATATTGAAAAATTTATTATCATCAAAACGGGTGATATACATATGATTAAGTATTCTAATATTTCTGTTCTACTCACGCATGGATTCATGGATGCAGTCAAAAATGATACCGATTTTGATTTAACGTATGAAGGTAAAGTATATAAAACAATTAAAGCAAAAAGCCTTTGGAGTGAAATTGTATCTCATGCTCATAATAGTGCTGAGCCAGGTTTACTTTTTTGGGACACCATGAAAGATTATCACAATGCTGAATATTGTTCACCTTTAGTTTCAACCAATCCCTGTGCAGAGCAGCCCCTTCCTGATGGTGGTTGTTGTAATCTCGGTGCGGTGAATTTGGAACGATTTGTGGATGAAAACAGCAATTTTATGATTGATCAATTCAAAGAAACAGTAGGTATTGCAACTCGCTTTCTGGATAATGTGGTAGATTATAATATGGATAGACATGCCTTAGAAGATCAACGAAAAAATGCAATGAATGATCGTCGAGTGGGATTAGGAATTTTAGGTCTGGGCGACATGCTTGTTCGTATGGGTATCCAATATGATAGTGAAGATGCACTGCAGACTATAGAACAAATTATGCAAATATTCCGAGACACCGCCTATGAAGAGAGTGTTGAACTTGCAGAGGAAAAAGGACGGTTTCCAAATTTTGATTGGACGGGATATTCCAAAAGTAAATTTGTAAAGAATCTTCCCAAATCACTTCAGAGAAAAATACAGCAATCCGGAATTCGAAACTGCACAATAACAACTGTTGCACCCACAGGTAGTGGAGCCATTGTGTCTCGAGTAACCTCTGGTGTGGAACCCATTTTTGCAACCTCTTATAAAAGACGTGTCAAAAAGAATGATGGATATGGAAAAACATTCAAAGAGTACAAAGTATTCCATCCAATTATTGGCAAACTTTTTGGAAATGATGATGATTTACCTGATTATGTTGTAACTGCACATAATATAGATCCTTATTTCAGAGTAAAGATGCAAGGTGTAATTCAAAAATATATTGATTCGTCAATTTCGTCCACAGTCAATCTCGCAAGTGATATTACCAAAGAAACTGTCGGTGATATTTATATGACAGCTTATGAGGCTGGACTAAAAGGAATTACGGTGTATCGTGAAGGAAGTCGCGAAGGTATTCTAATTTCTGAACCGGACAAAAAAGAAGATTCAACCTCATCTTTAGATACCCAATCCAATCTTGATGTTGATTTGGACACGACCCCTCGCGTTGAAAAAAGCCCTCGGGTGAGACCATCACAAACCGCCGGTGTAACTCGGCGAATTAGGACTGGAGAAGGAACACTATATATTACAATTAATGAAGATGAAAATGGTTTATGTGAAGTTTTCACAACCATTGGAAAAGCAGGTGGAAATGCTGCAGCTCAATCCGAAGCGATTAGCCGATTAATTTCACTGGCTTTACGTTCGGGTCTCGATCCACATGCAATTGTGCGCCAATTGAAGGGTATTTCTGGTCCGAACCCAACTTGGGAAGATGGCAGACTCATCTTATCAACCCCAGATGCTATTGGGAAAGCGTTAGATGATTACCTTCAAGAGCGTGAAATAAGTATGAATGAAGATCATATTGATACGGCAGGAAATAACCGACCCTTCATCACTCTTGCTCAAGATGAGGAACTTACTGACGATGGATTACTCATTTGTACAAAATGCCATAATCACAGTGTGGTAAATGAAGGTGGGTGTCTTACATGTCGTGAGTGCGGTTGGTCCAAATGTGACTAAAATAATTTGCCATTAATTTAATATTGGCAACTCAATATAAAAAAAGCCTCCTGCAATAAACAGGAGGCTTTTTTATGAAGCTTTTTTATATAACTAATTAAACTTCTAAAATTTCTTCTTCTTTTTCTTTTTGAAGGGTATTCAATCTTTCAATGTGACTATCTGTTAATTTTTGAATTTCACCTTCATTATCTTTAATAATGTCTTCAGATATATGATCTTCTTTACCAATTTCTTGTAAATGATGAATTCCATCCCGCCTCACATTTCTAACTGCAATACGTCCATCTTCAACCAACTGATGTACAAATTTATTTAATTCTAGCCGCCTTTCTTCACTCAAGGGTGGAATAGGTATTAAAACTGCATTACCATTATTCCCTGGTGTGAAACCCATATTCGCATCCATAATAGCTTTTTCGATCATAGGAATTAATATTTTTTCATACGGAGTCAATGTAATAAGACGTGGTTCCGGAATTGAAACGGTAGAAACTTGATTCAATGGAGTCATAGAGCCATAATAATCCACTGTAAGGGAATTAAATATTTCCGGATTAGCCCGACCGGTTCTAACTTTATTCAATTCAACTTGTGTATGAACGACTGCTTGGTCCATACGATGTTTTATATCTTTTAAAATATCATCAATCATTTTTTACTCCGAAACTAAGGTACCGATTTTAGCGCCTTGAACTAACGCTTTCAAGTCTCCTCGGCGGTTGATGTTAAAAACACGTATTGGCAAATTATTTTCTTTACATAAAGTAATAGCCGTTAAATCCATTACACGTAAATTATCATTTAGAACTTTAGAAAATGAAATCGTATCATATTTGATTGCATCATTGTGAGACATAGGGTCTTTGTCATATATACCATCAACTTTAGTCCCTTTTAAAACAATTTCTGCATTCAACTCAGTTGCTCGTAATGCTGCAGCTGAGTCTGTCGTAAAAAATGGGTTTCCAGTTCCGCCAGCAACGATTACAATACGGCCTTTTTCTAGATGTCGGATGGCACGACGACGAATGAATGGTTCTGCAATTTGGGAAACATTGATAGCAGAAAGTGTCCGTGTTTCGCAATTTACTTTTTCTAAAGCATCCTGGACAGATATGGCATTCATAATAGTTGCCAACATTCCAAGATAATC
>JAPYRR010000101.1 GCA_029936885.1 Fidelibacterota bacterium
TTCCTTCAGGCAAGTCTGTTTCAACAGCAGTAGAATTTTCACCATTTATATAAACTGCGATCCGATCCCGGATCACATATCCTAGGGCATTTTCAGACAATCCTTGAAATTTGAAATCCTTTGGATTAGCATGACGAAATTCAGAAGTGGATCGACGGAGTTGGATCAATCCGGTATAATAGTCTACTAATTCCTTATTCTGCTCCTTTTCTAGCCAGCTGACCCAGTTTGTTTCGTTATCCTTATTGTAGGGGTTCCTGTCCATTTTTCCCACATCCGGATCATCTGTTTCTGTGTCAGCGATGATTTGGGAATGTGCCCAGTCCTGCCCCTGATGAATGATGGGAATTCCTTGACTAGTGAGCAGAATCAAAGCGCCCAATTTATTCATTCTTAATAATTCCGGGGAAAGTTCAATGTGCCTCATTGGATCGTTAATGATATCATTTTTTGAATTTATTCCACTAGACAATTTCAAATAATCGTTAAAACAATAATCGTCATGCACTTCCAGGAAATTGATTGAATGGGATGATGTTTGATAAATATCCGGCGTTGCGGTAATAATTGATTGAATATTCTCCAGACTTTCGCCATCTCTAAAATTCCCGAATAAAAATCCTTTATCATTAAAATTATGAAGATCACCGCGCAAAACGTCCCGGAACCGTGCATTGAAGGAGCCCCATCCTAAATCGGAGAATTCTTTTTCTCTTTCATTCCATGCTTCGCCATAAAGGATTACATCGGGATAAATCTGCGTCAATTCGTTCAAGATTAAGGTTGCTGTTTCAGCTGAAAGAAGGTGAGCCTGATCAAATCGGAAACCATCAATATGATATTCTGTCATCCAGTATTTTAGGCTTTCAATAATATATTGCCGGACTTTCACATTATCAGTTTTTAAGAGATTCCCACAGCATTGGCTTAAAAATTCTCCATTCTCATCTAATTTGAAATAAACTGATTTGTCTATGTATTTCAAGGGATGCCAATCATAGTTGGAAATGTGATTTACCACCACATCCAAAATGACAGCAATCCCCTCCTGGTGAAGCGATTTCACCATTTCTTTCATTTCAGTCACGGCGCGCCCATCAGTTCCATTCCAAGCATTAGCTTCGTCCGTACCATCCGTAGCATAATAACTTTCCGGCGCCATGAAAAACGTTGGCATGTATCCCCAGTGATTTCGCTCGTAGGGATTCCAATTGTTGTACAGACCGGCAGCATCTTCTTTATAAGGAATCTCAAAATTGGCAAAATCCCAGAGCGGTAGGAATTGAACTGCATTTACACCCAATGATTTTAAATGTTGGATCCCGCCTTTTTGATCTTTTTCAATGAATCCTAGATAGGACCCTTTTTCTTTAGCATTGGATGATTTGTGAATGGTCATATCGCGAATATGAGCTTCGTATATAATTAGATCTCGATGATGGATATTTTGCCATGTGTCTCCTTCCCAATCAAAGGAGTCATCTATGACCAATGATTTTGCTACATGTCGCCAATTATTTTGAGTCACAGTTGCTTTAGAATAGGGATCAGCAACAATCACATTTTTATCGTTATAAGGTCCTTCGAGTCTATAACCATAAAGGGTGCCTACAGATCCATCTTTTAAGAAAAAGGACCAGTCACCGGTATCAGATCTATCCATAGAATATTCGTGCCCGGACTCAGCATTTTCATTGGAGAAAATAACAAGAAAAACTGACTCCGACGTGGGTGCATGGATTCTGAATTCAATCCCATCAGGGCGGAGAAAAGCTCCGTAACTCAATCCCAGTTTAGGTGCAGGTTTCATACAAGAACTTAACAAGATGAATAGTGAAAAAAGGAATAAGAATTTGGATAAAATTTTCATTTTATTGACATGATAGATGTTAATTAACTCTGATTAGAGTCACTAAATTACGGATAATGTTTAGGGTTAAAAAGATACTCTCACTTATCCTTTTATTTTTTATTTCATGCGGATTTCATACTGATTCGGGTCCACTTTACCCAATTCCGATTTTGAAAGTAAAAATGGGAGAACAAAAGACTTTTGATTTATCAAATTATTTCATTGAAGAAAATGTTGATCTTCTGTTCAATGAAGACTTAAGTCACATTTCGTTAAATGGACATGAATTAACAGTAGACGCTTCAATAGTCACATCAGATTTTGAAGATATTTCTTTGATGGCTAATGGAAATCTAATACATGTTTTGATTCAATATGAGTTAAGGGTGAAACACACATTTACATTTGAATCTGAAACAGCAGAAAATATTGTTGTTATGGGAGGATTCAATGATTGGTCACGCACCGCATTGCCTTTAGATAAAAATGGAAACCAATTTAGTAAATCACACTTGATGGATCCCAAAAAACACGAATATAAATTTGTTGTGGATGGTGAGGAAGAGATCGATCCAGCAAATCCTGTTTTTATTTCAAATAATATTGGCGGATGGAATTCAATTCTAGATTTGAGTCATAAAGCTAAAGAGCAGACAGGATCGTTGGTGAAAAAATCCCATAAAGGGAAATGGTTAATCTTTGAATATTTGCAACCGGAAGATAAGGCCACCCCACAAAAATGGATCGTGTTATTTGATAATACAGAACTTCATGCTGATAGTGTGGATCCGTTGCCAGACGGTGGCTTAAAGGTCAATATTTCAAGGTTTAAAAATGGACTATTGCGAATAATTGGACATGATTCAAAAGGGAGGATTATTCCGGAGAATCAAACTATTTTGAATAATGGGAGCCCTCTTAATTCCGATTCTGATGATTGGCACTTTGCCATTATATATAATATTATGGTGGATCGGTTTCTGGATGGTAATCCAACGAACAATAAACCAATCCATGATCCAAAACTCCATGACTTAGCCAATTTTATGGGTGGGGATTTTGCGGGAATCCAGGAAAAAATTAAGGATGGATACTTTAATGATTTAGGCGTGAACACATTATGGATCTCTCCAATTCAAAAACAACCGGACAGCAGTTGGGTAGAATGGATTCCACCCAATCGCACCTTTTCAGGGTACCATGGTTATTGGCCAGTTTCGCCAAGAAAAACAGACTTAAGATTTGGGTCTAATGAAGAATTTCAATCTGTCGTGCAAAATGCGCATCGAACAAATACCAAAGTCATTTTAGATTTTGTTTCGAATCATGTTCACCAAAACCATCCTTATTATAAAGAATTTCCAAAATGGTTTGGTGATGTGAATCTCACCGATGGCCGAATAAATATTCGCCAGTGGGATGGGGATACCCGTCTCACAACATGGTTTGACGAATTTATTCCTTCATTCGATTTTCCATCTGCGCCTGGTGCGATCGATCAAGTGGTGGAAGATGCCCTGTGGTGGATGGAAGAATATGACCTGGATGGATTCCGCCAGGATGCGGTGAAACATGTCCCTCATTCATTTTGGAGATCTTTGACCCAATCTGCCCGAAAACGGTTTCCAGAAAAAAATATTTATCAAATTGGGGAAACCTTTGGCTCGGATGATTTGATTGGTTCCTACGTGAACCCGGCTGAATTGGATGGACAATTCAATTTCAGTATTTATTTTAATGCCCGAGGTCCATTTAGTTCTAATAAAGCAGACTTTTCCGATTTAGGAAGAATTATAGAAGAAAATAGACACTCATTTGGCCCCATACATCTAATGGGAAATATTACAAGTAGCCATGACCAATTTCGGTTTACAGGGTATGCGGATGGACAAATGAAACTCAGTGATAATGGCACCGCAAGATCATTTGATGATCCAGTAGGAAAGATTCGCCATAAATCCACGTATTCGAAACTGGCGAATTTCCACGCTTTCAATATAAGCCAGCCTGGTGTTCCTATTATTTATTATGGAGAAGAAATTGCTATGATGGGGGAAGGAGATCCGGGAAATCGCCGAATGATGCGATTTGACCTTTCTGAAAAAGAAGCGGACCTAAAAAATCAATTTTCACAATTAAATAAATTGAGAGTGAAATACCCATCTTTAGCTGTTGGAGATCAAATTATTCTCCTAAGTGATGGACCAGTTTTTGCAACATTTAAAGTTTACTTTGATGAAAAAGTTCTCGTTATGATTAATCAATCTCCGAAGAATGAAATTGTAAATATTAAACTCCCCATTTCGGTTGAATCATTGAAAAATTGTTTATCAGATAATTCAGTAATAATTAAGGATAATTC
>JAPYRR010000102.1 GCA_029936885.1 Fidelibacterota bacterium
GTGCTCCGCCGGTGGGGCTCATGGGGCCGCCAATCATGCAGCCCACAGCAATGGTTATCATGAGCAAAGTACCAAGCCGAGGGGCAGGGGTAGTTTTATTCGTCAATGTATAAAGGGCCATAGCGATAGGCACATACATGGCTGCAACCGCATGCTCACCTACAAATGCTGTAGGAATTGCCGTCCCAAGAAGAATCCCAATAACGATGTTTCGAGTTTTAGTTCCTGCCAGATTCACAACTAGCATTCCAACCCGTTTGTCTAAACCGTACTTAACAAGGGTTGCGCCTAATGCCAATGATCCGGCAATAAACCAAACTGCATCGTGGGCATAGGTCTTGGCGAGCATTCCCGGTTCTGTGATCCCAAAAAAGAGTTGGACAAGCCCAATCAGTAAAGCAACTGCAGGCATTGGAACTGCTTCTGTCGCAAAGAAAATTACGCACATGGCCAAAAGAGCCATGGTAAGTTGAATATGGGTTGCTTTTTCAGATATATTTATAGATGCATCACCCCCAAATAATTCATGAGCCTTTTGGATCATAGATTCAGGAGTTGGCATGATAAAACCAACCAATACAAAAATTAGAAGACCAACTCCAAGCCATTTGAAATCGGTCGTTTTGGCGAAACCGCCGCTGTTATTATTATTTGTGTCGCTCATAGATGGATTAAATGTGGGAAATATTTTGTTTAAAATCAACCCCTTGATTTACAATTGAGTTTCCTATTTAGATTTCATTCCTTTCCGCCTAATTTTGAATAAGAAAATGATGCTATTCCGCCACATACTCTTTCTATTTCTATTCATGGCTTACCTTTGGGGCCAAGATGCTTCCCCGAATGAATATGAATATTCTACAATTCTACCCATACCCGATTTATCCTTTTTCCAACAAGTCTATACTGGGCTCGATATCCTAGAACAAATGGATTTTGAACCGATACGGAAAAAAAATATTGCTATTTTTACAAACCAAACTGCCATTAATCGGAATGGTACTCATTTATTAGATTTACTTAAAAATGCACCAGATGTAAATGTTGTCGCAATATTTTCACCTGAATATGGGCTCTGGGGAATTGATGATAAACGAGCAAAATTAATTGGAAGAAAGCCAATAGACCCCGTTCATGGTGCCAGAATCATTGATCTTTTTGATCGTAATATATATCCGCCCAATTGGGTTATGTCCAAAATTGATCTAATTCTAATTGATTACCAAGATACAGGCGTTCGGTATTCAACCTATATTGCATCCGTATCAAAATTATTTGAGTCAGCATCAAATTGGCGAATCCCTATTATGGTATTAGATCGCCCTAATCCATTAAGAGGTGATATTGTTGATGGGCCAGTCCCTCGTGAAGAATTTCAATCATTTGAAGGGTATCATCTTTTTCCAATTCGCCATGGATTAACGCTAGGGGAAGCGACGATCATGATCAATGAGATGGGATGGACAAAAGATTCTAAGCAGGTTGACCTTACCGTGATCCCCATGGCAAACTGGGATCGCCAGCATTGGTTTGATCAAACCAATTTAATTTGGAAACATCCAACGCCATTTCTAAGAGATTTAAATACACTGTTGGCCTATACGGGTATGGACCTTTTTCGTGGGACAAATTTAAATATTGGGTTCGGGACGGATAGTCCATACCTTGTATTGGGTGCTCCATGGCTAGGCACTTCCTATTTTCTGGATAAACTTAATAATGAGAAACTGAAGGGGGTGGAATTCAAGGAAATCACCTATCGTCCTATGGGGTCCATTTATTACAATCGAGTACCAAAATATGATGGCAAGGCCTGTAGCGGAATTCAACTAAAAATAACGGATCGGAATGAGTTTAATCCTTTAATTACAGCCACAACTATGATGGTTTTAATTCACCACCTACACCCAAAAGAATTTCAGTGGACCGCCGATGGATATATTGATAAACTTTTTGGCACGGATTTACTAAGGGTCATTGCATCTCAAAATAAAACTCCAGATCATATTCCTCCCCAATGGATGCATGATGTATTAAAATTCAATGATTTTAGACAACAATTTCTTATTTACCCTTGATGCGACTGACAATCCTGATTTTAATTACAAACATAATTTTTAGCCAAAATTATCCTACAATTCCTAAAAATGTGTTCCGATTTTCTTTTACACAAAATCAAAGTGAATCCAACTGGGATATAAAGGGTCAGGAATTTGATTTAAGAGGGATTGGTCGTCGATACTTCGATCATTTAAGCCATAATGATTCACTTCGATTTTCATCCGATTATGATCTTTATCATAATGGGTCTTTTCTTCTCGACTCAACAAGATCTGTTGAACAGTGGTTGAATATGTTCAATAGCAAATTTGGGAAAAATCTCCCTGTATTCGAGAATATACCATTTGATACATCAAATCGTATTTCTGTTTCGGGTAACTTTAGTGAATCTTTAACAAGAAAAACTGAAGGGAAATTAATTAATTTGGATTACGGGATGTCGAATCAAATAACATTATCCGTTTCCGTTCCTTATTTTGGTTCTTATACAATTGATCGTTCAATTTCTGCAAATGGGGATTTGGTTGACAATGTTAATGATCTAATTAATTATCATGTGATTGCTAAAACAGATTTTGAAGATTTTATTGGATCATCTTCATTCTCTGATTATAACCAGGGAATCAGAGATACAATCAGGTTGATTTATAACCTGTATTATTCTTCATCCAGTGAGTACAATGTTTTATGGGCACTTCAATCACAAAATGATCCACTAAATAATGGTTTTACAGATTCAAAGTTTTTTTCAAATAAAATGAAAGGTGATACCATTACGTTGGATAGTTTGGTATCCTTCTTTTATCCAGTCAGTCGATCAATGTCCGGGTTTGATGATATGACAATTGGGGCCACTTTTTTAATAAAAGGGACTCCTAGGTGGGCACTTGGAGGAATATCAAGAGCATTATATGGACAAATCCGTGTAAGCATACCCTATGGAAAAACTCTAACATCCTTCAAAAAAAGAGGGCTAAACCAATTTAAGGATATCAAAATTGGAGCGGGAGTTTCGCGTTGGTCCCTAGGCCTTTTTGGCGACTATAGTTTCTCCGGTTCCTTGAAAGGACGGACTTATTTTCAATCCACATTTAAAACCAGTACGTCTGAATTATTAAATACTCCCATTCAACTGTTTTCTGGCGGGCACACCCATCCAGATTCAATACTGAAACAAATTGGTTCCACGTATAAATATAATGAAGGTGATTGGTTTAATAATAATATCGGAATTGAATTTGAGCCTGGTTCCAATCGTATTCGGATGCGATTTGAAATCAATTTTATATCAAAAACTCAGGATAATTTTGTATCTCAGGATTCAGAGTGGGATAAGTGGATGCAATCCCATATTGGCTATGATTCTGCATTAAAACAGACTGATTACAAAATTGAATTTTGGGTATTAAATTCTATTTCAATGAATCGCATCGGACCCTTATCAATTGATTTATTTGGCGGCTATCAAAATAGGTTTCATACCAAAAATACATATGGTGGCTGGCGTGCCTATGGTGGCATTATATCCTATTTTCAAGGTTGGTGACTCATATGAATAGTGAAAGAAAAATAGTATGGAGTTGGGCATTTTATGATTGGGCAAATTCTGCCTTCTCAACCACAGTCATGGCGGGGTTTTTCCCAATATTCTTTGAGAAATTCTGGTCAAATCCTGAGGATGTAATCCAAAGTACTTACCAACTGGGATGGGCAAATTCCATAGCATCGATTATTATTGCGGCCATTTCTCCTTTTCTTGGGGCAGTTGCTGATCGTGGGTCTGCCAAAAAGAAGTTTCTATTTATATTTGCCTTTTTAGGGATCATCATGACAGGGGGGCTCTGGATGGTAGAGCAAGGTGAATGGCAGATGGCCATTGCCTTTTATGTGATTGCGTCCATTGGTTTTATGGGAGGAAACATATTCTATGATTCATTATTACCATCCATCGCATCCAATGAAAAAGTGGATTATGTATCATCTTTAGGATTTGCTGTTGGATATATTGGGGGTGGTTTGTTATTCTTGGTGAATGTTCTCATGTATCAACACCCTGAATGGTTTGGAATTGCTGATGGCTCAACTGCCATTAGATTATCCTTTTTATCTGTAGCTGTTTGGTGGGCTGTCTTCA
>JAPYRR010000021.1 GCA_029936885.1 Fidelibacterota bacterium
TGTGATTTTATTGACGGCTGTGATCCAAATGGTTGGGAAGAAAAGCTACGACCGGAGACAAAACTCATCTATGTGGAAACCATTACCAATCCGCTTTTGGATGTGCTGGATCTAAACGCTGTTGTGGCCTTTGCAAAAAAGAACAATTTGCTCTCCTTGATCGATAATACATTTGCCTCACCGGTGAATTATCGGCCTATCGAAAATGGATTTAATCTATCGCTTCACAGCGCTACGAAATACCTGAATGGTCATACAGATATCGTGGCCGGCGCTGTTATTGGGTCTAAAGAATTGGTAACAAAAGTCCGCCATAAATTGAATCACTTGGGTGGATCGCTAGATCCAAACACTTGTTTTTTAATGCACCGCGGTATGAAAACCTTGGGCTTGCGCATGGAACGGCAAAACTTTAATTCATTGGAAATTGCAAAATTTCTGGAGGGTCATTCAAGGGTAGCCAGAGTTAATCATCCCGGGCTTGAAAGTAGCGCCAGCCATGATCGGGCCAGGGAATTATTGGATGGCACCAGCGGAATGGTCAGTTTTGAGATCGATGGGGATGTGATTGATGCAAATCTCTTTATGTCATATTTGGATCTTTTTATAAATACAGCAAGTCTAGGCGGTGTGGAATCCCTGGTGACGCGGCCGGCGCAAACATCTCATTCCGGCATGGCACCGCAAGAAAGATTAGCCGCAGGAATTAAGGATGAATTGATCCGCTTATCTATCGGAATTGAAGATGCAGAAGATTTGATTACCGATTTGAATCAGGCGCTGGGAAAGATTTAGTCTTTACTATTCAGGACAAATGTGACCGGTCCATCATTCACTAATTCAACAGCCATCATGGCGCCGAATTCTCCGGATTGAACTGGAACTCCTTCTTTTTCTAATTCTGACATAAAATATTCGTAAAGCCGATTCCCTTCTTCCGGTGGAGCCGCATGAATAAAACTGGGACGGCGGCCTTTTTTAGTGTCGCCACACAACGTGAATTGACTAATCACCAATGCAGAACCACTCACATCCTTAATGGATAAATTCATTTTATCATTTTCATCGGCAAAGATGCGTAGCCCTGAAATTTTGTTCACTAGAAAATCCGCATCTTTTTCAGTATCATCTTTCTGAACACCGAGCAAGATTACCAAGCCATGTTCAATTTCACCCACAACTTTATCAGCTACGGTAACCTTCCCCCACGAACATCTTTGAATAACAGAAATCATAAAATAATGTGTTAAAGTGGGGACGTTTTCATGTGTTTAAGACCTTGGGCCTGAACACCTAAACACCTAAACACTCGAACACTCGAACACTCCCTACTTTAGCACTTAAAAAATTATTCCACCCAAACATTCTCTTTCCCGTATTTCGATCGAAGATTGCGGATAAATTCTTTATCAGTGGATATTTTAATATTATGAGCCATCACTTTCATGGGACGGGGTGACCCATTATTGGACAAATGAAAGACCAATCTACACTGGCCGGGGTATTGCTTGGCCATAGTCATGAGTTCATCTACATCTTCTGGCTTGGTTTCACCCGATGGGAATTTGATATTAAGCCGCTGAGATAGCCTATCCCGAACTCGATCCACCGGAATAATCTCATCGCCCATAATCTTCAAATCAGAAAAATCGGTCCCATCTGATGGTTTCCCTTTTACGAAGACTACATTCCCTTCTTCAATCAAATTCCCATAGGATTTGAAGCAATCACTGAAGGCAATCACTTCAGCATGTCCACCAAGACAATCCATATCAAAAAAAGCCATTTCACGATTTCGGCGGTCAAAACGTTTTACAATCCGGGTGATCATGCCGCCCACGACAATTGTATCTTTCTTCGAGAATTCCTGTCCTTCATCAAAGGTGATGGAAGTGAATTCTTCTAAATCTTCTGAGTGTTCTAAAAGCGGATGTCCGGAAACATAAGAGCCAAGCACTTCTTTCTCATTAGCCAATGATTCCTTTTCCGACCAATCGCCCATTACATGTAAATCAGGTATTTTGATTAAATCATCGTCTTGCCCACCACCTCCAAAAAGATCTACCTGGTTTCTGTCTTTTTCACTCTGCATTTGCTGGCCATATCTTATTGCTTCATCAACAGCTGCAAACTTCTGGGCTCGATTGCCTTCTACCGAATCCAATGTACCGGACATAATCAAACTTTCCAGAACGCGCTTATTTACTTTCTGCTGATCCACTCGTGCGCAAAGATCAAAAACAGATTCATATTTCCCATTTTCACCTCTTTCTTCAATTATAGTTTCAAGCGCTTTTTCACCCACATTCTTAATAGCATTTAACCCATAAGAAATAGTGGTTTCATCCACGGGACGAAAATCTTCGAAGGATACATTAATGTCTGGCGGTATTACTTCTATTCCCTGCTTTTTACATTCATTGATCAGGATCACAATCCGGTCGATGGTGCCCATTTCGCTGGTAAGATTTGCACTCATGAATTCTGCAGGATGATGTGTTTTGAGCCACGCTGTTTGATAGGCTACATAAGCATAGGCTGTGGAGTGACTTTTATTGAATCCGTATTGTGCAAATTTTTCGATCAAGGCAAAAATATCTTCTGCCTTTTTCTTGGGAATTTTATTTTTTTCTGCGCCCTCTACAAATTTGATGGATAATTCATCCATGAGTTTTTTGATCTTCTTTCCCATGGCCCGGCGCATAATGTCTGCTTCTGCCAGCGTAAATCCCGCAACTTCGTGGGCAATCTGCATTACTTGCTCCTGATAGACAATAATCCCGTACGTTTCTTTCAGGATGGGTTCCATAAGTGGATGGGGATAAACAATTTTTTTCTTTCCATGCTTACGAGAAATGAAATCATCAATATTTTGCATAGGACCAGGACGATATAAAGCATTCATTGCAATGAGGTCTTCAATAACAGTTGGTTTCAGTTTTTTCAAGAACTCCCGCATACCAGAAGACTCAAACTGAAAAACACCGATTGTATATCCTTTGGCAAAAAGTTTATACACCTTCGCATCATCCATTGGCAATTTTTCTATATCAACTATTTCACCTTTTTTCTTGATCAATTTTACAGCCTTATCAATAACGGTCAAGTTTCGGAGACCCAGGAAGTCCATTTTTAATAGGCCCAATTCTTCAAGCCCTTTCATATCATATTGACTTGTTATATCTCCGGTGGATGAACGGTATAGCGGGACATAATCCGTTAAATCCCCTGGTGCGATCACCACGCCAGCAGCGTGGATAGATGCATGGCGATTCATCCCTTCCAATACTTTGGCATGGGTCATTAATTCTTTATAATCGCCTTCAGCCAGAGCTCGAAGATCGTGGCTTTTTTCAAGGGCTTTATCCAAAGTGATATTTAGTTCATTTGGGATGGCTTTAGCGATTTTATCCACTTCTCCAAAGGAATAACCCATGACTCGTCCCACATCTCGCACCACCTGTTTGGCTCTCATTTTTCCAAAAGTGATAATTTGTGTTACCGAATTTTCGCCATACTGATCCTTGATATAATCGATCACTTCTCCCCGACGTTCAATACAAAAATCAATATCAATATCGGGTAAACTTATTCGTTCAGGATTTAAAAATCTTTCAAAAAGGAGATCGTGTTTTAATGGATCGATGCTTGTAATCCCCAAAGTATATGATACAATGCTGCCTGCTGCAGAGCCTCTCCCGGGTCCGACAGGTATCTTCATATCTTTCGAATATTTTACAAAATCTGCCGTGATTAAAAAGTAGCCGGCAAAGCCCATATTCTTGATAACCAATAATTCATGATCAATTCGTTTTTGGATATCCGGCGTTATTTCACCGTAAAGTAATTCTGCCCCGGATTGGGTTAACATTTTTAAATATTCATCAGGATCTTTGGTCGGGGAATCTTCCGGAATGGGGAAATTGGGCAAATGGTATTCACCCATACGTAATTCCACATCAATGCTATCTGCAATTTTGCGTGTATTTTCAATGGCTTTTGGAAATTCCTTAAATAAGGTATGCATCTCATCCTGAGTCTTGAAATAGAATTCTGGTGTGGCATATCGCAAGCGATTTGGGTCACTGCGCTCCTTCCCTGTTCCAAGACAAATGTGAATATCATGTGCTTCCCAGTGACTTTGTTTGGCGTAGTGTGCATCATTCGTGCAAACTAACGGTAAATCCAAATCCGCAGCCAATTTCTTCATATTCTTTATATTTGCTTCCTCTTCAGGAATACCATGGTTTTGGATCTCAAGATAAAATCGATCAGGGAATATTTCAGCAAATCGTAAAGCAGCTTCTTTGGCACCTTCATAATTACCGCGAAGCATTTTTTCTGGGATTTCACCTTTTAGGCAAGCGGACATACAGATTAACCCTTCGCTGTATTGGCGCAGAAGCTCCACATCCACTCGCGGACGATAATAGAAGCCTTCTAAATAACCGGCAGTGACCAGTTTCATAAGATTTTTATAGCCCGTATAATTCTGGGCTAATAAGATAAGATGGTTATTCCCCCAGCCCCCTTCTGCGGTCGTTTTTTTTTCGAATCGAGACCCCGTTGCAACATATATCTCACACCCGATAATGGGTTTGATTCCAGCTTTCTTTGCATCCTTGTAATACGGGACAACACTAAACATATTACCATGTTCCGTCAGTGCTACTGAATCCATATTTAAATCATCAATCGTATTAACCAATTGATCAATCCGCTGGGCACCATCGAGCAAACTGTAGTCAGAATGATTATGTAAGTGGACGAATTCAGATGTCATTAAAATGTTCCTGCGTATATGGCAATCAGCCCGGTTAAAGTGCTGAATTTTAGGATTCGGGCACCGCGTGTTGCGGACGAAATTCCCGGTTTATTCAGGAGAGAAACTACAACCACTCCCAATGGAATCTCAACGCCAAGAATCAATAAAATGCCATACCAAATATTATAAGTTCCATTGATAAATGGGATGAATGCTCCAATTCCGATACAGGCGGATAAAAAGACAGTAAGCTGAATCGCTTTATCAATCCCTGCTGAAATAGGAAACGTTCTGAGTCCAACAGATTCATCCCCTTTTAAATCCGCTATATCTTTTACCAATTCACGAACCAATGTGAGTCCAAAGGCTAAAACCATAGGAATCCACATGGGCGACATATTTTCAAAAGCAGCGCCACAAAAAAGGAATGAAAGCCCTAAAACGAAGGCAATGGTGATATTGCCAAGGAGTGGAATCCCTTTCAAATATTTAGAGTATAGAACCATGAGCGGCATGGCAATCACTATTCCAATTACTTTGGCAGTTTCTGACAATTCCAAACATAGGAGTGTTCCCGTTCCAAAAAGAAGAATTGATAAAATAAGAGCCGTTTGTTTTTTCACATTCCCCGATGGAAGGGGTCGCATGGGACGATTGATTTTATCAATCTCAAAATCCACAACGTCATTTAAGGCATTGGCACCGCCGGCATAACACATGACCACCGCCATGACCAAAATAACCGTATCTATTTCTTGGAGCGTTCCCAGAATAGCCGAAGCAATGAGCATGGCAAGTCCACTGGTAAATACATTGAGCGGTCTAAGAAGTTTAATATGGTAATAAAGTGTATTCATTATTGCTTAGAAATTAATGTCAATAATTCATTAGCCATCCCGATTATCCGGCCTCAATACAGGCTAGGTAAATATTAAATTGGCGGCGATTAGTCATATGAAATAATTTAAAAATCACCTTGAAAAGGTGGTATAAAAAGATTTTTACTTAACTCACGATTGTTTTTCCCACCTTGTCAAGGTAGCCAAACTATCAAATCTTTGCGATTCTTCGTGCTCTTCGTGGCAAGTTTTGTTGTTGGCGACTTTAAATTTTAATAACCAAGATTCGGTCATCGCCATTATAATCTTTGATCAGTTCTGTCTCCGGATATCCAGACTCACTAAAAATCTTTTTTACATCATTTGGATGATTTTCCAACCCAACTTCAAGTATCATCCAACCACCATTCTTAACTAATTCTTTCCCAATTTCAGCGAATCGCTTATAAAAAGTGAGGCCATCTTTTTCATCTGTTAGTGCCATCGTTGGCTCAAACTCTTTTACATCTTTCATGAGTCCATCCATTTCTTCTTTGGGAATATAAGGAGGATTGGATATCAACAAATCAAATGGACCTTCTGGAATGGTGTTTAAAATATCCATTGCTTGAAAAGATACATTTTCAGCATCCAATTTTTCTTTATTTTTATTGGCAATGCCAAGTGCATCATCTGAAACATCAATCCCTAAAATAGTTGATCCTGGAACCTCCAATCCCAATGTTGTAGCAATACAGCCAGAACCGGCGCCAATATCCAATATGGAGGGCGAATCAATTCCTTTCAATTTTTCTAACGCAATATCGATGAGCCGTTCTGTTTCCGGTCTTGGGATGAGCACATGTTTATCCACAGAAAATTCCCGCCCATAAAAATCACAGGAACCAGTAATGTATTGGAGTGGTTCTCTTTCCAGGCGTCGTTTTACCCAAGCACGAAGTGTGGCTAGTTGAGTTTTGGATAAGGGCTCTTCAAAACGCAGATACACATCCATCCTACTACATTTTAATATAGCACGGAGTAACCATTCAATTTCAGTCCTGGGATTCTCAAATCCTTTTTCCTTGAAATAGGATTCTGCCCAGTTGAGGAGATCAATGATGCGCCAGATTTCTGGCATTAGAATGGAAAGTATAAGAAAATATAATAGAAGAAATTAAAAACGGACATTAATCCATTTCTGCAGCAAGGAGTTCCTGCTGTTCGGCGATCTTCAGTTGCTCAATGATCTCCGTAATATCACCGTCTAATATTTCATTCAAGCGATAGGTCGTAAAATTGATACGGTGATCTGTAACCCGACCTTGGGAAAAATTATAAGTACGAATCTTGGCAGAACGGTCTCCGGTAGAAACTAGGCTTCGTCGTTCAGCAGCACGTTTAGCGGCAACTTTTTCCTGCTCCGCTGCCAATATCCGGGACTTTAATACTTTGAGCGCTGCAGCACGGTTCTTATGTTGGGATGATTCATCTTGGCAAGTCACCACCAATCCAGTAGGAATATGGGTTATACGGATTGCAGATTCTGTTTTATTCACATGTTGACCGCCGGCACCACTGGCGCGATACGTGTCAATTTTTAAATCAGCATCCAGAATTTCAATATCCACATCTTCCGCTTCCGGCATAACAGCAACAGTTGCTGCGGATGTATGAACCCGGCCACTGGTTTCAGTCTTTGGGACACGTTGAACGCGATGAACACCGCTTTCATATTTTAGCATCCCGAAAGCACCTTTCCCCTGCATGGATACAATGGCTTCCTTCATGCCGCCAATGCCTGTGTCAGAAGAATTCATTATTTTGAATGTCCAACCATTTCTTTCTGCATACCGCGTGTAAACCCGAAATAGATCTGCCGCAAATAGCGCAGCTTCATCTCCGCCAGTCCCGGCACGGATCTCTAAAATAAGATTCTTATTATCCATGGGATCTTTCGGTAAAAGAAGGACCTTAATATCGGCTTCAAGTTTTTCCTGCTGTGCTTCTAATTCACCTAATTCTTCCTGTGCGATCTCTTTCAAATCGTCGTCATCTCCATCTAATATTTCTTTATCATCCGCAATTTGATCAAGGACAGAAATGTATTCTTTTCCAACGTTCACTATTTTTTCCATTGCACTATGTTCTATAGCAATGGGGGTGAGTTTTTCCTGATCTCCGTAAATTTCAGGGTCAGCCATTTGCGCCGCTAAGTTGGTGTGCTTTGCAACAATGGCTTCTAACTTTTGTCTCACCCAATGGCCTCTGCCATGTATTCCTTCCCGACCATTTCTTCGTATTTATCACCGAATGCTTCCTTTAGCGCCGTAATAGAGACTACTACCATATCGTCTTCCGGTTGTTTCGTGGTGATATTCTGGAGCCAAAGTCCCGGTTTCTTCAAAATAGAAAAAAAGATAGAATCACTTTTTGCGGAAAGTTTGATTAATTCATATCCTACACCTGACACAAATGGAATCATCGGTAAATGAAATAAGAGGCGGATTGGTAAAGAAATGGTCCCTAAGAAATAGATCACAATTGTATCTACAATTGCAAAAACTAAAATTGCAGATAACAAAACAATAAACATGAAACTAGTTCCGCATCGGGGATGTTGGGTTGGGAAGGATTGTGCATTTTTTACATTTACATCTTTCCCAGATTCAAAATTATAAACCACCCGATGTTCTGCACCATGGTATTGAAATAATCGTCTGACATCTTTCAAAAGAGAAATCGCCAACAAATAAATAACGAAAAATAAAATTCGAAAAGTCCCAGAAGCCAAATTAAACCACAATGCTTCTTTTTCAATATTCATTAGTTTTGTGGTAATCCACATGGGTGCTACCATAAATAATGTAATGGCCAATCCAATTGCAAAAACAGTAGAAAAGAATTCAGCAAGTTTGCTTTGTTCTCCTTCTTCAGGCATAGCAATATCAATGGAATATTGAAGAGTAGCCATCCCCATTTTCATGGCTTCAAACAAGGATGCCATTCCACGTAGAATGGGTTGTTTCCAAAAATTAGATCGTTCCGTAATAGACTGAAAATCATTTTTTTGGATATGGATCTTCCCTTCCGGATCCCGAACCGCCGTGGCATAAGCACCGGGGACGCGCATCATCACACCCTCAATTACGGCTTGTCCGCCAACAAGGATCGATGGTTTCATGGTGAGTAATAATAAAATTCGTTTCATTTTGAATAAAAAAATGGCTCTACCCCAGTATTAAACTGTTCGCAGAGCCATTAATTAAAAGTGCAGTTATTTACGGCCGTATTTACGATTGAATTTCTCGATACGTCCTGCTGTATCCACCAGGTTTTGTTTACCTGTAAAAAACGGATGAGATTTATTTGAGATCTCAATTTTGCATAACGGATATTCGTTTCCATCATCCCATGTAATCATTTCTTTTGTGTTTACAGTGGATCGTGTCAGGAACGCATGATCACTTGATGAGTCTTTGAAGACCACCAAACGGTAATTATCCGGATGAATCCCTTTTTTCATGATTTACTCCTAATTAAACAATTTTTTCTAGAACGGATCGAACCCGCTCAATACCTTTTTCAATAATATCGGTGCTCGTTGCATAAGAAAAACGTATATGTCCAGGAGCGCCAAAACCGTCACCTGGTACTGTAACAACGTTTGCACAGCCCAAAATATACTCTGAAATATCGAAAGTATCTTTCAATATCTGACCGTTTCCCACCTTCCCTAAATAGGGGCTGAAGTCTGGAAAAGCATAAAAAGCGCCACCGGGGATTGCACAGGTTACTCCGGGAAGGTCATTCAATAAATCGATAATAAAATCTCGTCTTTCTTTAAAGGCAACTTTCATTTCTTCAACACATGATTGATCACCGGAGAGTGCTTCGATGCCTGCCTTTTGCCCAATTGAATTTGCACAAGATGTGGCTTGACCTTGAATTTTGGACATTGCATTAATAATGTCTCGTGGTCCTGCAGCATAGCCGATTCTCCAGCCCGTCATAGCATATGTTTTTGAAAGACTCAGACAGGTAATCACATCCGCACCAATTTGGTGTTCTCGATTTAATTTTTCGGTACTAACAAATTCTCCGTCATATACTAGACGCTCATAGCATTCATCAGAGATTACAATCCAATTATTTTTCTTAGCTATATGAAGAAGTTTGATAATGGCTTCTTCGCCCCAAATTCCGCCAGTTGGGTTAGAAGGAGAATTCAGAATAACGCCTTTAATATTAGGTGAAAACTTTTTTTCTAAATCTTCAAAATCTGGTTCAAAATTATGTTCAGAAATTGTATCAACTAAGATTGGTTCAGCATCAGATAATCGAACAAATTCTGGAAAAGAAACCCAATATGGACGGAAAACAACAACTTCATCACCTTGATCGAATACTGCCTGGCAAACATTATATAAACTTTGTTTTTCACCATTGGAAACAAGTATATCAGCGGGTTCATATGTGATTCCATTTTCTCTTTCCAACTTTTCACAAATTGCCTTCCGAAACTCAATCATTCCAGGCCCGGCTGTATATTTTGTAAATCCATCATCCATGGCTTTTTTGCCAGCGGCTATAATATGAGACGGTGTATTAAAATCCGGTTCGCCTACTGAAAAATTAATGACATCAATCCCTTCAGCTCGCATTTCCGCTGCACGAGTTGCCATTTGTAAAGTAAACGATGGTTGAACCTTATGAACGCGATTTGCTAGTTTATAACTCAAAATTTGTGCTGTTTTTTATGGTGTTTTTCGGTGTTGAATTTTGCATCTTCTTGTGAATCTCTAGCGGGATCTGACACCTGGTTCACATTGTTGTGGCTATCCTCTTCTATGTCAAATTCTTCAGAGAAAACACGCCCTGTTCTAGGAGGCTTTCCATGTTGGGCTTGATTTTGATTGTTATTTTTAGCATAATGTTTTTTATGAGAACGGTTAGATTTTTTCTGTTTTTTATTTTTATCAACAGGGCGGTTTTGTCTCGGGCGTTGGGAAGACTTCCTACGACGTTTTGGTTTTGGAACGTCTGCAGCAGTTATAATCTCATAGTCATCTTTATTATCTGATATTGAATCTGCTGAAGCATCTGTTTTCTCGTTATTTAATTCTTTTTCATCAAAGGTAAATGAGTCCGGATTAAACATACCATAGATCGTACCAAATCCACGTGTAATTCCATTTCCAATCCCTATATAATTGGGAAGAACAAAATTGGTTTTGAATTCACCCATAAATGCTCCCCACTTATTTTCATCTACTGGTTTTGGAAATAAACTTGAAACTTTTACTTTTGTAAAAATATTATCATCAAGTTTGATTCCAACTTCATTTGCGAGGAAAATAATATTTTGTCCTAATAATTTATTTAGGAATGATGGCTTTTCCTGATTGGGGATGGATCGGTATTTTCCACCTGTCATGTGGTTTAAAGCAACCCAAGGAGTTATGAATCTATATCGCACTAATCGACTAGATGGTATAAATTGCTCCTTTGTTTCTTCAATATCACAATCCTGTACTTCAAAAGTAATATTGCCAAAATCAAATATTTCAAACTTTTTTACTAAAGATAGTATAGGTTCTACACCTTCATGAATTCCAATCAAGTATATTTGTTCATTCAGAATTTTCACCTGGACACGTGGATATAAAAATCGATCTCTGTAGGAACCATCTAACATAGGAATAATGGACTCATCTGGGTATTGACGCATAAAAACGCCCTTTACCTGATAGGGTGTTTTTCTAACCGGTTTATCCGTAATAATACGAACGACAATAGATTGAATATTTGGAAAGGAATCACTCATAATTCAAAGGAAGAATTTTTGGTTATTACTGGCTCATAGTATCTAAAAATTCTGCATTATTTTTTGTGCGTTTCATTCTATCCTGCATGAATGACATTGCTTCTTCAACTTTCATATCATTGAGTAATTTTCTTAAAATCCACATCCTACCCAATGTTTTTCGGTCAAGGAGAAGTTCTTCTTTCCTGGTTCCCGATCGAATTATATCAAATGCGGGAAATATCCTGCGATCACTCAAACGACGATCTAAGACTAATTCCATGTTTCCAGTACCTTTGAATTCTTCAAAAATAACTTCATCAGCTCGACTACCCGTATCAATTAAAGCTGTTGAAATAATGGTGAGACTCCCACCCTCTTCAGTATTTCTTGCAGCACCAAAAAATTGTTTTGGTTTTTTCAAAGCATTGAAATCTACACCCCCGGATAAAATTTTTCCACTATGTGGTATGACAGCATTATGAGCGCGAGCAAGGCGGGTGATACTATCTAATAAAATAACTACATCATCTCCAAATTCTACCATTCGCTTGGCTTTTTGTAAAACCATATCTGCTACAGAAACATGACGTTCTGGTGGTTCATCAAATGTGGAACTAATCACCTCAGCATCTACGTTACGCCTCATGTCAGTAACTTCTTCTGGACGCTCATCAATCAATAAAACAATCCGTTTTGTTTCTGGATGATTTTTACTGATAGCATTAGCAAGTTTTTGCATGAGGACCGTTTTACCAGTTTTAGGCTGCGCAACAATAAGTCCACGCTGTCCTTTACCAATCGGTGACATAAGATCCATGATTCGCATAGAAAGATCTTTTGAATCCGTCTCAAGATTAAATTTATCTTCTGGATAAAGTGGGGTAAAATTTTCGAACAGGATCAATTTATGTAAATTTTGGACAGGTTCTTCGTTTACTGTTTCAACTTTTAAAAGAGCATAAAATCTTTCTTTGGATTTTGGTGGACGAATTTGGCCAGAAATCAAATGTCCAGTTTTTAGTCTAAACCGTTTGATTTGTGATGGACTTACATAAATGTCATCAGGGCCTGGAAGGTAATTAAAATCTGGAGATCTTAAAAAACCATAGCCATCCTGCATCACTTCCAAAACGCCGCGTGCCGAAAGGACACCATCTTTCTTAGCCTGAGCTTCAAGAATGCGAAGTGTTAATTCCTGCTTATTAAGACCGGCAATACCGCCTTCAATATTTAGCTCGTTGGCTAATTCCGTTAATTCGCGAATATGTAAGGATTGTAGTTCGTTTAAATTCATATAATTAAAACCTATTTAAAAAATCTTTGGAAATATTAATATATAAGCCTCCGGGGAACACTGGAGAGATGTGAAATTACACTAAATAACCCCTGTGTCAAAAGATAATTCATCTTCCATAAATACTTCATTTGCGATATAATGGCTCCCAAATATCAACCCAACATCACCATTTTCTGTGCCGAATCTTAGTTTTTTTATACCGTCAGAAACTGATTTAACTATTTGATTCTCTACCCCATTATTATTTAGTCTTTTAGATAAATCATTTCTGTCTAGAAGAAATTTATTTACATCATTGCTTACATATAATTGAGAAAACTTACCAATTAATTTATGAATAATTCGATCACTCTCCTTATCTCCCTTAAGACAAAATAACCCATTAATCAGTTTTTGTGGATACATAGATCTAAGTGTTTTTAGAAGAATCTCAAAGCCATCTTCGTTATGAGCCACATCATAAAATAATCGCTTACCTATTCTTTGAATTCTCCCCGGCCAGGAAACAGATTTTAATCCTTTCTGGATAGTAGTCATTGATATGTTCTCATTCATTTGAGTAATAGCTTCTATAGCAAGTGCTGAATTATGGGCCTGATGAATGCCTATCAAAGATGTGTAGAAATTTTTCTCTTTGTATTGAAATTCCGTTCCCCTTTCACTCACTTTTATATTGGAGATTGACTCTAAAAAGGTAAAGGGAGCATGTTGATCCATCGCTTTTTTTACTAATATGTTTTTAACTATAGATGACTGCTTAGATGAAATAAGAGGGATATTTTTCTTTATAATACCTGATTTTTCTTTTGCAATTTGATTGATATCCTGTCCTAATATATCCATATGATCCATAGAAATTGGTGTCATGATTGTTAATTGCGGTTTGATTACATTCGTTGAATCTAGACGGCCGCCCAATCCTGTTTCAATCACTGCAATATCTACTTTATTTTTATTAAAATAGTCCAATGCCATAACGGCAGTCGTTTCAAAGAAAGTTGATTCATTTTTGGCGATATACTGTTCCGCCTTCCTCATAAATTGAATTATATCATTATCGGATATGGGCACATTATTAATCTGAATTCTCTCATTAAATCTTACGAGATGAGGTGAAGTAAATAAACCAACCTTTTTACCCGCCGAATAAAGAATATTAGCAATTATCGCACTGGTGGACCCTTTCCCATTTGTGCCAGCAACATGAATTAATTTTAAGTCGTTTTGTGGTTGCCCCATGTCAATTAATAAAGAAATCGTATGTTCTAACCCCAGCTTGATTCCTCGTCTTTCAAGACTATAAAGGCTATCTAATAACGATGAAAGATCAGGTGATGTCAATGTGCTCTATACTATTGATTGGTGCGTCCACAAATCTTTTGGCCAAAGTTTCAAATACATCTATGGAATCAGTCACAAAAGATTTTATTGATCGTGATTTTGCATTCGAGAATAATTTAAGATCATTCAAAACTGAAATAACTATATCTGCTGTTGCCACACCTGAGTCAACTAAAGAGACAGTTTCTCCCAATACTTTTTTGATGGTTGAATTCAATAACGGGTAATGAGTACACCCAAGGATTACAGTATCAATTCTGGATTCTTTTATAGAATCAAAATATGCAAGCGCAATATTCTCTGGAATGGGGCCATTTACCCAGCCCTCTTCCACAAGTGGCACAAATAATGGGCAAGCCCGACCCACAACTTCAATTCCCGGGATTTGTTCTCTTAATGCAATTCCATAAGAATCAGATTTAATTGTAGCGATTGTACCTAGCACCCCTACTCTATTATTTTTAGTCACCTTGATTGCAGCCATCACCCCTGGGTGAATCACACCAATAATTGGAATATTAAATTTTTCTTGTATTTTTTTAAGCGCTAATGAAGATACTGTATTACAGGCTACCACTATCAATTTACAATCTTGTTTTATAAGCCAATCTGTTATTTCACAGGCATACTGCTGAATGCGTTCTTTACTTTTATTACCATAAGGAACCCGCGCTGTATCGCCCACATATAATATGGATTCAAGGGGCATTGATTTTGCTAAAGCATCAACAACAGTGAGTCCCCCAATCCCGGAATCAAAAACACCTATAGGTCTATTATCCATACTTATTCCTCTGCTAATACTTTTTCACGGGAATATTTAAAATGTTTTATACCAGCGAATACAGCTTCAGCGATTTGTTGACGATAATTTCCCTGTTTCAATTTTTTCTCTTCGGCAGGGTTGGAAATAAAACCTACTTCTACGAGCACATTTGGCATGGAAGCACCTATCAATACATGAAACCCTGCTTGTTTAACGCCCCTATTTGGCGATGTTAACTTTTTATCCAATTCCACTTGCAGGATGGCGGCTAGATCTTCGCTCTCTTTCAAAAACATACTTTGCGCCATGGTTGCCATGATCAAATTTTCACCCGTTAATTTTTGATATTGACCTACTTTTTCTTCAAGTTTAATAACAGCATTTTCACGCGATGCTACAGCAATAGCATCATCGCTTTTTCCGGGTCTTAATAAGTATGTTTCAAACCCCTTCACATTTCTATTTTTATTGGAATTAGCATGAATACTAACAAATAGTTTTCCATTGGATTCGTTGGCCAATTTTGTTCTTTGATATAAGGGAATGAATACATCTTCATCCCGAGTATAAATCACTTTAATTCGTGTATTTTTTTCTAATAGCCTTCCGATTCTTTTAATGATATCTAAAACGACATCTTTTTCTTTTGTACCGTATTTACCTGTTGACCCTGGATCTTTCCCCCCATGTCCCGCATCTAAAACTATTGTGTCTAATCTCCATCTTTCTTTTACAGTATTTATCATATCTTCCATTTTCCCTAAAGGCGTTCGAAGTGTTATGACAATCTCATTAGGATCCGGATTCTGGTACCAATCATGACTAATAATTTTAGAACCCAATTTAAAAGCAACTTGAGCTGTTTCACCTATTTGATCGGATTCAATTCTCCGAACAGCCCCTCGAGTAATACCATTGCTGATAGACATCGTATCAACCATAGCACCAGCAATTGTTAAATAATACCACCCGTGTTTATTAATAAATGAACTAATGTTTCGCTCTGAAAATGGTTTACGAGTAGACAATCGTATAATGGTGCCATTCGATTTTTCTTCAATATCAATTCCGGTAATATTGAACCGCACAACATCAATGTCTAAAAATTCTTTTTTCTGGTCAAAATTAATTCCCGGCAAAACAGTTGATTTTAATATTTTAAGAAATTCTGTTGCAGGTACAAAAAGATCATCTGATTTAATAATAACTACTTGTGGCATTTGATAGGGTTTATCATCAATCATTATAAAACTTGTATTTCCAGATATTTTAATCCGTTTACCAGCAATATAAAGAACTAATTTTTTACGATCTTTGTTTTCGAACAATTTTGATGAGAGGGATTTGGCAAGATCCTTCGCTGATAAATATAGTACCTTTGAACCCGGGAGTGTATTTATTTCAGATTCGATACCTGAGCTTCTATTAAATACGTGGATTTCGGACCATAATGCACTTGTAATTAGGATGATCGGGATAATTCTATTGATAATCATTGAGGTAAATTTATCTTGAGTTATTCAGTGAGAGCAATGATTTGGTATTAAATAGATAGATTAACTTGCATGGCGGCTCTTACTACAGGCACAATATTAAAGTTCCATTCATTCCACGATGAAGATAGTCTTACATTTATTGTACTTAGGGAACTCGGTTTATACCCGATCCCTGCTCCAATATAATGACCTGTTTTAGAAAATACTTTAGTTCTCATCTCTCTTGGTAATGTTACATCCCAATAATATAATTTTTCATTATTATTAATTATTGAAGACATCCAAAATGTTTTTAAAGACCATGTGCCGAGCGAATATTTATTTCTTAACTGCAAACCCCAGCTTGATAAAGAATTATTTTGTAAAGTCTTTTTCAGGACCTGGCATTGAATATCATGATGATTGGTTTGAGCCCATTTAATTGTTGTTTTATACGTTACAACTGGATCAGACATAAATTGATTATATTCAAAACCATAAATCTCTGACGATTTATTCTGATATTTTATGAGAGTATGGATTTGCAATCCATTATGAGGTTTAAAGACCATGTTAAGTCCTGATTTATTCCCAGTTTTAACAAACTCACCCTTTTTCCCTTTCAGCCTTTGAAATATATCAGAATAAACATTTATGAATATAGACCCTAGTCTACTACGTAATTCTTGAAATAAACTGAATTCTCCTTGATCGGTATTATTCCAATTTCGGAACATATTATCTCTTAATGCAAAATAGTCTAAATCGATTCTGCGAATAACTAATCCATATTGAAATGAATCTTTTTTAAGCTTCGCTCCTGAGATTATTGCTTTTTTATTTTGAGATGTTAGTGCCAGTTCTGAGAATATAGACAAATCGGTAAATGTGTAACTTCCATAACAAGACGATACTAGATTTACAAATTCTTTGTCTTTTTTATCCTGCCAAGCGCCGCCGCCGATAATTAATCCCATTTTACCATTTTTAAAATCTGATTCCCAATTCCCTATACCAATTGTTTCTGAAATATTTCCATGATTTTCAATTTGGGTTTCAGAAACATGGATACCCAAATCTGACATATTGATTTTATTTCCCAAAATAGACCCATCAATTTTCCTATGAGAGACGCCTCCTGAGAAATGTCCATTTTTAAAAATCTGGTTCCAACCAAATCCTTTATATGCCCATGATTCATGTCCCGATCTGAAAGGTTGAATCCCTCTTCCCTGGCGAAATGCAGAGTTTGTTGTTCCAAAGTCAGATTTCACTGGAAACGATCTCCAACTCACAAGTCCGTGTCCGCTTAACATTTGAAAAGACCCAATGGTATAGTCAAAATTCTTATAATTTGTTCTTATAAAAAATGATTTATAATCCAAGATGTCTGATTCATATGAATCTCTTTCTCCAAAAAGACCCAAATTAAATTGATTTAAATTAAATTCAGCCGACCATTTATATTGCACATCATCACCCATATTAATCCGATGAAATACTGTACCCGATATTTGCAAATCGGTTTTACGTGGCCATAGGGTTTTTGTAAGATTTAATAACCTGGTATTACTAGATATTTCAATTGAGTTACCAAGAACAATTTGTTCTAAGATAGAATTTTCTTCATTTGTTAAAAAAGATAACTGCGATAGAAGCAATGCGGATTCAGGTGTCAATTTTTGATATATAGACCCTGCAGTAGACATAATAATCAGGTCAGACTCGGGAAGAGAATTTTCTGGATCAAAATTCTCAATAAATTCATATTGTGAAAGAATCCTGCTATTAAAGGCGAGTATAACTAATGCCAGTCTGGTAAGTAACAAGCCCCAGATTTGCATATGAAAGATATCCTATTTCGATGCGGAAATTTTTAAAAGTAAACATTCCCCCGGTTGTAAAGATATTGGGTTGATTCACTTTCCCAATGGCGATATGAAAATGATTAACGGGTTCCCATATGACCCCAAATCTTGTGCTGATGGGGAAATCAGTATCATGACTGAAAGATACTTGCCCAGTAATTTTAGGGGATGGCTTCATTAATAACCCACCAGAAATAACTTGGGGGAGGTTCTCTTTAGATTGCCCGATAACAGGACCATGCGCATTCAGAATTGACATGAGTGCTTCTAGCTTTGCATTCATCTTATATCTCGCACTCAATTTAAATCCAAAGGAATTATCCTGACCATAATTTAAAATGTTTAATTGATAAAATTGAAATGAAAGTCCAACCATTAGAAGATCTTTAATATTATTTGTAGCAGAAATGGAAAGAGTTGTTTCTTTATATGTTTCATTTCCAAACTTTGCTAGGCCTAATCCAATGCCTAAGTCTTTATAATGGCTTCCAACAAAAATAATGGATTCCGTTAGGTCTCTTAAACCAAATTTCCGACTTATGGCACCTGCACCAAATAAAGGCTGGGTACTTGTGAGGTTGCTGGGGTCTGATATTGAACTTAAAGAATTTCCATAAACTGAAAATGGAAATGCTCCTGCTGCATTTTGTATGGGGGATAAAATATTAGAATCAAAAGCAGCATATAAATAATTGGGGGGGAATAAAGTCATTCCATTAATGAGAATGACCAAAATGGTATGGCGAAGGAATAAAAAATTAACCATACAGCTTTAAAACAACTGCGCCCCGATAAAACCGGGGCGCATTAGCGGTTTTGAAAAAAACGCTATTTCTTTTCGTACCACATAACGAGTATCATCAGCGCAAGTATACCTGCGAATCCTGCATCACCGAATTGAGCCATAATACGCCCAATACCGCCAATAACTCCAAAAAAGTCATCGAACAGAATTCCTACAATTATACCTACAACGAGTAAAGACTTAAGTAAGTCAGTAATTCGTGTAATCCACTCGCTTACGGTCTGTAGTGCACCTTTTAGCATAGTTTCCTCCTGTTAACAGGTATGGGGCCTAGGTAAACCAAGACCCCATAAAATTCCTGTGTGATTATCCCAGAAACGAGAGAAAAACCAGCAGAGCAAGAAGACCTGCGAAACCACCGTCGAGAAACGTGTTTACTAGGTCAACTATTCCACCAATAGGGTCGAACCCTGTTGAATAGATAATATTAACGAATACAAATAACACGATAAGTGCTTTTGCTACGCTAACGATTCCAGACGCTGCATTTGTTACAGTTGAGTTTACATCAGCCATGCTGATACCTCCTTGGTTTGGTTTTCAGTAAAAACGGAGAACCTGCCCCCGTTCATTTTAATAGATTGTCCTTTGCCTGTGGTTGATTTCAGAGTCAATCCCTTTTAATTATCTAAATTTACATACAAACTCTATATTGGCAATATTTTTATTTACTGTTCGTTTTCTACTCGAGAGATTAACTCAACCACCTTGGAATAGACTATTTTGGGCTTAATGGATTCCATGCATTTTACACACAATCGCCAATGATCTCTTTTATGTCCACATGGCGTTTTAGGGGTAATACAAGATGCCCATTCCCCGAGAGGACGTGTGTACTTTGGGTCTTGGGATCCAAAAATAGAAATAACAGGAATATTAAGAAAAGAAGCTAAATGACCACCCATTGAATCTGGTCCAATAAATAGCTTTTGTCCACTGAGCCAATGATAAAACTCTATTAAGTCTCCTTCAAATATTTTAACTGGTAATCCATCTTGTATTACTTGTTGAATTAATCCAAATGTTTCGGGTGTTTTTACCAGTGCTACTTTTTCATTTACCGAGAGTAAACCAATCAATTTTATCCAATATTTATTTGGCCACGCACGCCTTGGATCCGTTGCGCCGGGATGCAAAACAATTGAATTATTTTTATTATAATTAAATTTTTTATTGCCATTAAAAGGCTCACACCCTAAATAAGATATTAATTCCATTGCGTGGTCAGATTGGTGAACCTTAGATGGAAATGGTTTGGGCATCGTATAAAAATAGGATCCACCTGTCGTTGAATACCCTAAACTATTTTTCCCACCAATTTGCCACAAAAACCAACTGTTTCGTAAATCGCCTTTAAAATCAATTACAAGATCAATATCTTTTTTCCCAACTTTTTTTGCTAACGCCCGTGCTCCTACCCACTTAAACGGGGACCATTCCCATTCTGTCCATGGCGCTCGGAAAGAAATAATTTCATCAGCAATCCCTATTTCTGAAGCCAATTTTGCAACGATTGGGTTACATACTAATATTATTTTTGAATTAGGAAATTTCAGTTTTAAGGATTTCAAAACAGGGATAATGATAATAACATCACCGATACGATGATATTCGGTTACAAGAATCGTTTTTAAAACCTTAGGATTAAAATCATAGGACTTTCTAAATAAGTTGAAGAAATAGTAAGTTGGAGACATAAGAACGCTTACGACTCGTGCTAATATTATATAAGCTGGATTATAAATTTGGCTTTTCATAATTACAGCCCAATCTTTTCATAATATTTATAAAGTTTTTTTGAGACTTGTTTAATGTTGTGTTTTTGCTCAACCCATTCTTTTGCAATCATGCCATACTTTAAAATTGTGTCCTTATCATTTATCAAAGACCTTAATATGGATTCAATTGTAGTCTGATTGATATTAATAAAGGGGTGATCAGGAATAAAGGCTTGATAAGATTCATTCATTTCTGTTAGGGTACAAATGCCCATTGATAAAGATTCTACGGAATTCATCCCGTACCCCCAACCACCCCGATCTCCAATTTGATCAATAAAAATGTCAGAGAGTTGTTTTCGTTTTAATGCCTCTGAATGAGATACATTCTCTATCAAATCAAATTCAATTCCTAATTCTAAGGCCAGTTTTTCACAGACCAATATTATCTGATCTGATCCTTTATAAAATCGGTTCGTTGGGGCGTGGGCAATTCGTATTATTTTATTCAACTTTCGCTTTGGAACAAACTGGTCAGTTTCATAAGGTAAAAACAGATAATTTATATTAGGGTGTAATTCGAGAAGGTCAACTTCGTTTGTAAGATTCAAGTCAGAATATGAATCAACCAAAGGCATTACGCCTCTGGAGCGAAGGTCTTCTCCATGATAATGACAAATAATTCTTTTACCGAGATTCTTTAATTCTTGTACAAAATATTCATTTTTAAAAAAATCCATCCCGCTCTCAAAGTGGACAACATCAAAGTCAAATAACTTATATTTATCAATGGCAGCTAAGACTTTTTGATGCCAAAGCCAATCTTTGAATTCTAAAAATTTATTATCAAACCATCCCTCCGGTTTCCAACGAGGCGGATACCCGATCTTTGGCTTAAAGTATCCTTTGTCACCTCTATATTGTTTGTAAATATAATTCCTAATTATGGCAAGCCATGGTTTAGTGAAATTAAAAGGTAAATTAAGACAAATATCCTCATCAAAGTTTTTAGGAGATTTAAAAAATGTAACGGTTCTACACTCGTTGCCTAAAGATTCATGTTCTTTTTTCCATAGCGTCAATGTGCCAACAGTATTTTCTGGTGAAATATATAGAATTTTCATATGGATCAATTACCTTGGATAGGATAATTTTTTCCAAGGAACCATAACAGATAAGTTCCCAGATTCATCTTTTGGGTTTCTTTTAATTTCCAATTCTTCCTTATTAAACCAAACTTTTGTTTTGGGTGGATGATCTACATAAAATGTTAATCCAAATAACTGATTTCTTTCTACAGATTTTTCGCCAATAGGGGTATCCATTTTAGAATCGATATGAATATTGGTCAAATCATTGCTAGAATCAACTTTGAAGTTTAAATAGTCATGCACCTCTTTATACTTTAGTAACCTTGATGATGTTGCAATAAAAACATCTCCTTCAAAATTCTTCTTTTTTAAATAAGATAGGTTTTTGGTTAAAACCTTTGGGAGGCCGTCCATATTTACATGTTCATTAAAATGGGTATATAATAGCATAAATCCTCGGTTTTTGATCAACTGATTTACCATCCCGGGTGAGAGTTGTGTTGCCAAATCATGTATATCCAATACCTGCTCTTTGCCCCAAGCATTCATATACCGAATAAATTCCCAAGTTTTAGTTTGGTCACGAAATTGGATTGGAAATAACAATTGATTCCCATCATCATAAATAGGATCAATAACGTGCCTATATCTTGTTCGTTTCATTAACCATTGTATCATCAATTTTGATTGAACAGAAAAAGTTGGGTGTGAATCTTGTCCAATAACATGTGTTACCTTCCCTGTCCAAAAATATTCGCAACCTGCCTCAATCGCTAGATCAAGGTGGTAGGCTTCATGTGATTGATCATCCCCAAACATATGTGGATAGTTTCCCACTTTTTGATGATTTAATCCTATCCCATGATTAACCCATACCGGAATTTTTACATTGGCCTTTTGAAGTTCATTTAATCCCATCTCTGCAAATGATCTGGAAAAGCCACCTTTATCAAAATTCCCCCAAGAATGAATAGTATCTATATGTCCCGATTCCCATAATTCTCTTATCACGGGTGCAAAAGACGACAATTGAGAAGTAAGGCCTTTAAAATAAGACAACTGGTAATTATCCGTACTGTTGAAAAACCAAAAACTATTGCCTATCTCCAAGCCAAGCCCTGGTCCAAAACTTGTATCAGAAGTGCTGTTTAAATAATCCATGATTGCTATAAATGATTCATGTGATGATGCATTATCGATATCACTTGAAATCGCTAAGGCGCATCGATAAGGATACGGGAATTCCCGAAGTGATGGAATCACGAGATGGTTTTTATCAATTTTGCAGGATTACCAGCAAAAATAGTATTCTCAGGAACATCTTTTGTAACAACACTTCCTGCGCCAACTGATGAGCCATTGCCGATTTTAATTCCCGGTAGTATAATGGAATGTGCTCCAATTCTTACATTCTGACCTATAGTTATATCGCCTTCGTGACCGGAATGTGCCGTGCTAGGATTCTCTTTTGTCATTGAAAATGGTTCTGTTGTCAGGAAGGCAAACGGACCAATCATTGTACCATCGCCAATAGTAATCTTTGAATTTGGTCCAGCATAAATATGATTTTCAATCCCTAAACTGCATTGAGCACCAATAAATATATTTTCGGGATAATTCCCAAACCTTACTGTGGGGCCGATATCGGTATTTTTCCCTAATTCCCCTAAATTGGTTTTTGCAAAAACATTTCCAGTTATAAAAGAATTAATTAATAAATAAATTTGTTTCCAAAAGGTTATAGAAAATAAAAGGAATAATTTTTTCAACTTTTTCATTTATTTAAGCTCCAATTAGAAAAATCTTTATTAAGTAAGGTAGATAAAGTTTGGATATCTTTCTCAAAATAGTCTGCCAACATTCGAAGTGTAGATAAGTTTAACTGGTTTGGAGTTCCATCTGTAATATTTTTTTTGTGAATACGGGCGGCTATTCCAAATTCAGATTTTATTCCCAAAGATTTTTTTACACCCAGGGCAATATTTACCATTTTTGTAAACTGCGGATATTGAATCCGTTTTGTCTTATTATGTATTTGATAATCAATTTGAAGATTAGGAGTTAACTCTAAAAAATTAAATACACTTTGAATTATTTTATCGGTTTTATTTATAAAATCATCAAAATAAATAAAATGAACTTTATGTCTATTAACTTTAGATAATAGCCTATCAACTTGAAATCCAAATT
>JAPYRR010000103.1 GCA_029936885.1 Fidelibacterota bacterium
ATAGAGTTAGTTGGGGCGTCATTGTCCTTTATGCCGGTTGTATCAGCCTGGGAATCGTTTTTAAGAATACAGGCGCGTCCAGTTGGTTTGCTGATCAAATTATGGATATGGTAGCACCTTTAGGGCTTGATTCAGGTGTTGGCCTTGTAATACTCATGTGCGCAATTGGTGCAGTACTTACAAACTTGATGAGCGCCGGTGCAACCGTTGCTGTGATTGGTCCCGTTGTTTTGGATATGGCAGTTGCTTCTAACACAAATCCTGTTCTAGTTGGCGTTGGGCTTGCCATTGCAACATCTATGGCGTATTGGCTCGTCATTGGTACGCCGGCCAGTTCAATTGTGTATGCAAGCGGACAATTGGAATCTAAAGATTTTATTCGCATGGCAACGATCGGCTGGCCCATTGCACTCCTGGCTTTATCTGTCATTATTGTGCTTTACTGGGTTGGGGTTTTAGGAATTGATCCAAACGGAATGGGATTTTAAAGGAGCTATAATATGGAAATTTTAATTATTGTTATTTTAGGTGCAGTTCTTATTTACGGCTTTATAGATAAAAGGCAGAAGAAACGTGGAAAACTTGATTCAGACCTTGAAACAAAAGAAACCCAAAAAATAGAAGATTCAAATGCAGATATCGTATCGTATGGTCAAGTTCAGGAAAGGAAAGGTCAACTAAATGAATTGATTGATGCCAACTTGGGTGACCACCCAGAACAATCAGCCCAACTCAAAGATATTATCGAAGATTGGGCTAATCTAAAAGTTGAATCATTTGAAAATCGACGTTCCTGGGTACGTAGTCCCAAACAAAAGAAAGAAGAGTAATTGATGGAGGGCGGATGTTTATGTGGCAAGATCCGCTTTACGTCATCTGTAGAACCTAAATCGGTAGTTAATTGCCATTGCAATAATTGCAAACGATCTGTGGGTGCAGCCTATATCACTTGGGCAGTGTTCCAAAAAGACTGTATCTCATTTAATATAACACCCCCGACACACACTGCCCCAAACCGAGCCGTCCGCACTTTTTGTGATACCTGTGGAACATCCATCGCCTATTGGCATCCTAATCGCGAAAGTGTGATTGATATTACAGTTGGATGTTTGGATGACCCGGAAAAATGTCCACCCGAAAGGAATATTTGGACAAAAAAGCGGTTATCCTGGATCGAAGATCCGGGAGATATTCCAGACCATGAAGATTATCCATAAATGAGAATTAAAATTGTTGTAGTTGGAAAAGTAAAAGAGAGTGCTTTTCAAAATAGAATTACAGAATATGTCAAATGGGTGAATAAAGAGATTCCTGTTGAATTGATACCTCTAAAAGACGGCAAATCCAAAGATGTGGAATTAAAACAACTCTCTCATTTATCACCGAATATTTTTTCAATCTGCTTATCAGAAGAAGGAAACCAAGTTTCATCGCGAGAATTTTCAAAATTAATATATAAGCAAACTCGAGATATTGTATTCCTGATTGGTGGACCAAACGGTCATTCCGAATCCATAAGAAAAAAAACGGATTATCTTCTCTCATTCTCAAAAATGACATTTCCCCACGAAATGGCATTGATGATTCTTACCGAACAACTGTTTCGAGCCATTTCTATAAAAAAAGGGAGCAAATACCATCGGGACTAAATTGGTGAAAGAATGCCTTTTGTCTTCATAGCAAAAGACAAATCAAATATAAACCGTTAAAACGGTTTCGTTCTTCTATTCTATTTTGTACCCGCGATTAAAATCGTGGTTTTATATAACAACCCTTTTTGTCCGCCCATGAATTGCCGTTAATAAAATATAAGTGGTGCTGGCTATCTCTTTTGCAATCATTTCCACCGGAATTTCATTTCCGTCTTTTTTACCGAAAAATAAAACTTCTTCACCTTCTTCAGGTTCTGTGTCACCAAAATCTACCATGAGTTGATCCATACACACTCGGCCAGCAATTCTGAAATATTGACCTTTATAACTAACAAATCCTTTTTCGTACCATGGACGAGGGAACCCATCGGCAAATCCTGTTTGGATTACACCGATATTTGTATCTTTTTTAGTGGTATAAACACCACCATAACTCACCTGAGTTCCTGCAATTACCTTTCGAACATTTACGATAGGACCACAAAAACTCATCACCGGTTCAACATCAACATCCATTGGAACTTCATCCGAAGGCGACACCCCATAAAGTAACATTCCAACGCGAATCAAATTAAAGTAAGCCTCAGGCACATTCAAAATTGCGCCACTGTTTGAACAATGAATATAAGTGAACTCAATTTCATAACTTTTGCTTGTTTCGAGTATTTTATTGAACTGATTCAATTGAGATTCAGCATAAGAAAGATCGCCTTCATCAGCCGTGGCAAAATGGGAATAAATGCCCTGGGGCTTTAATACACTTTCTTTTATAAATGAAAATATCTCATTTTGATCTTTTTGATCAAATCCCAATCTTGTCATACCTGTATCAAATTTGATATGGAATTTCGGGACCGATTGATGTTCGGTTTTATACTGTGCCAATGCACCCAAGTCTTTCATAGCACATGCATTTAAAATTAGGTTTAATTCAATCGCTTTTGGAATGAACTCAGCTTGCATTCTTGAAAAAATAAAAATATCGTTTTCAAGTCCATTCTCTCGTAGCTCTACAGCCTCTTCAACTGCAAAAACGCCGAAAATGATTCCGGGCTCACGAGAGATTGCCTTAGCAATCTGAATAGCACCATGGCCATAGCCATTGGCTTTAACAACACACATGATTGTTCTATCACCCACATGTCGGCGGATATTCCATAAATTCTGTTTGAGACGACCTGTGTTGATGTATGCTTTGGGGCCGATAAGATTCATTTTTTATATTCTTTCAATAGTGCATCTTTCAATGCATCGAATGAATCAAAAGTTTCAGTCGAACAAGATGAAATCCAGGCACTCAATTTATCAACGGGTAGTTGATTGATTAAAAAGACAGGACGGTCAACCCAATATGCCATGGTGACCTCCCCATGAGTTCCCCCACCGTATAATATACTTTCATCCCAAAGAACGATCAAATAATCAGCTTTGCCAATGACGGCTCTTAAATCTTGATTAATTAAAATGCGAACGAATTTCTTGAATTTTTGTGGATCAGTCGTTTTCCAATCTCTATAATTTTCGGCATCATTGGAAATAACCATTTTCTCCGATTCTAATACCGGATCAATCACATCATGGCCCAAATTCTCTTTCAGCCAAGTCCTCATTTCATTGCGCCAATCTGCACCTTCATTCTTGGCATTTTCCATGCCACCAGAAAGGTAAGCAATCATTGTACTAACCTACGTTTCAAAATAAAACTATTAAGTATCATCCAAGCCCATCCAAAACCTATCGAGAATGAAATAGGTGTCCAATCAACTATCTTATTTGTTAAAAATAATTGTAATGATTGATAGGGAATTGATAAGGGTTGCCACTTTAATATTGATTCTATCCCCTGTGGGAAAAAACCAAATTCAATAAGAAATCCGTTCCCAAAAATCACCAATAAGAATACCATAAAAATGATGAGAATCATCGTGTTAACAGAATCAATAGCTAAGGAAATAGAGATAAATAAATTGGCCAATAGAAATAAATAAATTCCCAAACAAAATATCAAAAATAGGAATTGAATAATAGTAAACGGGAAAGGAATCAATCCCGAATAAATTAAGGTTGAAATCATCCCAATTAAAATTGCTTCTGTGCCAGCCACCACTAAATAACTAAAAATTAATGATCTTTTGTTAAAAGGAGCTAATGCAACATTAGTCAATAATTTCTTATGAATTCTAAGATCAAAAAAATCACGATATAAAATGGGGAATATTCCTACTGATGCAATAATAAAAATGAGTCCGGGAAAAACCCATCTATCAAATGGTACTCCCAATAGACTTCGAATTAATATATTTTTCAATGAAAGATTTACCATTATAAAAATAAATAATGGTACGACTAATAATAATACTAAACTGGGA